>NZ_CABFLM010000058.1 GCF_901873365.1 uncultured Aggregatibacter sp. | reverse complement strand
GCATCCATTTTTTCTGCAGCCGCGTCTTTAGCCGCGGACATCTTTTCAGCTGCAGCCTCTTTCATTTCGCCCGCTTTGGTTGCCATTGCATCCATTTTTTCTGCAGCCGCGTCTTTAGCCGCGGACATCTTTTCAGCTGCAGCCTCTTTCATTTCGCCCGCTTTCGCTGCCATCGCATCCATTTTTTCTGCAGCAACGGCTTGCGCGTCTTTTACCGCATCTGTTGTGCTGTTTTTCATGTCTTTTGCGGCGTTGACAACCGCGTCTTTCGCTTCAGACACACTGGCCTTTGCCTGTTCAACGTGCTGTGAGGTTTTACTGTCATCACAACCGGCCATACTGAATGTTGCGCCTAAAACTAAAGCGGCTAAGAGTGATTTTTTCATTGTAGCTCCTAATGCATATGAATGATTAAATTAAATTGAAATGCTTTACGGCATCAATCCGTAAAGTCAACCATAGTCTGTCGTAAAACAGCATAAAAAGAAACCGAATTTACGCAATTTTACTCACATATTTTATGTCGTTTACCTTCGGCTGATCGTTGTCCCAATGAATATCGACAATCGTGGCAGGATAAAAACTCGCCGGATTTCGACCGCACAATTCTTTCACAATATCACCGACCAAAGGCAAATGAGAGATCAGCAGGAGATTGCAATGTCCTTCTTTTTCCAATAAAGCCACATAAGAACTGACCAAACCGGAATCACCATAAGGCGTAATACCTTCCCACACTTCCAATTTATCGGAAAGTTGTTGCTCAAAAACCTGATTAATTTCATCAAAAGTTTCTAAAGCACGGGTATAAGGGCTCACCAAGACTTTATCGAACCCAAGTGCGGTGGATTTTAGCCACATTCCTTGAAGTCGGGATTGCTCTCTGCCATTAGCGTTAAGATGACGCGCTTTATCCGAGTTCGCCATCAATTCCGCTTCGCCATGACGCATAATAAATAAATGCATTTATAATGACCTTAAAGATTAATTGGCTTTCACCGCTTCGGCGATTTCTTCTGCACATTGCTGAGCCAATTCGCCGTCTTCACATTCCACCATTACGCGAATTAACGGCTCAGTGCCTGATTTACGCAGTAAAATACGTCCTTTGCCGGCTAGGCGTTTTTCAACCTCTGCAGCAATCGCTTTCACGGCATCGCTTTCTAATGGGTTATTACCCCCGGCAAAACGCACATTAATTAATACTTGTGGGAATAATTTGACGGCATCGGCTAATTCGTTCAGCGACAAATGATGTTTTACCATTGCAGTCAACACGGCTAAAGAAGCGATAATGCCATCGCCGGTCGTATTGCGATCAGCAATAATAATATGCCCCGAGTTTTCACCGCCTAAGCCCCAACCGCGTTCTTGCATTTGTTCCAACACATAACGGTCGCCCACATTGGCGCGCACAAACGGAATGGCTAATTGTTTTAAAGCAAGTTCAAGACTCATGTTACTCATTAAGGTGCCTACGACACCGCCTTGCAAACGCCCTTCGCGCAAGGCTTCACGGGCAATAATAAATAATATTTGGTCACCATCGACTTTATTACCGAGATGATCCACCATAATTAAACGGTCGCCATCACCATCGTACGCCAAACCCACATCCGCTTTTACTTCTAACACTTTTTGTTGCAACGCTTTAATATCCGTTGCACCGCATTTTTCATTAATATTCATGCCATTCGGATGGGTACCAATTTCAATGACTTCCGCGCCTAATTCACGCATAACATTAGGCGCAATGTGGTAGGTTGCGCCATTGGCACAATCCACGACTATTTTATAACCTTCTAAACTCAAATGCGCCGGAAACGTACTTTTACAAAATTCAATATAACGGCCTGCCGCATCTTTAATTCGGCTGGCACGACCTAGTTCGGCAGATTCAACACAGTCCATCGGTTGCTCCAACATGGCTTCGATGGCTTCCTCCACATCATCCGGTAATTTCGTCCCTTGTGTAGAAAAGAATTTAATCCCATTGTCATAATACGGATTATGGGAAGCGGAAATCACGATACCGGCTTCCGCGCGGAAAGTGCGGGTTAAATAAGCAATCGCCGGGGTTGGCATTGGGCCGGTAAATGCGGCAGATAAACCGGCTGCCGCCAAACCGGCTTCAAGGGCGGACTCAAGCATATAGCCCGAAATTCGGGTATCTTTACCAATCAGCACGACGCGAGACCCTTGTGTCGCTAACACTTTACCTGCCGCCCAACCGAGTTTTAAAACAAAATCAGGCGTAATCGGATGACTACCTACTTTGCCACGCACACCATCCGTCCCAAAATATTTACGTTCAGCCATGTTTCAATTCCTTCTTAATAAAAATGTCATTTATTATTTTATGCCGTCGTTCGTCTGACAGCACAATTACACATTCTGTGTTGCAAGCCAAATTTTAAGGGCATCGGCCGTTTCACCGACATCATGCACACGCAAAATACTGGCACCTTTCATCGCAGCAATTAATGCGGCAGCCACACTGCCTACTGTCCGTTGTTCTACAGGCTTATCCAACACGGCACCAATCATGGATTTACGGGAAATTCCCGCCAACACCGGATACCCTTGTTCACAGAAAACAGAAAATTGTTGTAACAAACAATAATTATGTTGCACGCTTTTGCCAAAACCAAAGCCGGGATCCCAAATCAGATTCTCTTTTTTGATTCCCGAAGCCAAACATTGTTCCGTTCTCTGCTGCATAAATTTTAAAACATCCGCCACCACATCATCGTAATGTGGATTGAGCTGCATTGTTCGCGGCTGCCCTTGCATATGCATAATGCACACCGGCAATGCCAAACGAACGGCAGTTTGTAATGCATCCGGTTCTTGTAAAGCACGAATATCATTAATCAAATCCATGCCCACCTTAGCGGTCTCTTGCATCACCTGCGCTTTGGAACTATCTACCGAAATCCAGCAATCGAACCGTTTTCTCACCGCCTCAACTAAAGGAACAACCCGCTCAAGTTCCTCTTCTAACGTCACCTCTTCTGCCATCGGGCGGGTTGATTCTCCTCCAATATCAATAATCGATGCGCCTTGCTTCAACATCGTTTCTACTTGGAACAACGCCTTGTCTAATTGGAAAAATTTACCGCTATCAGAAAAAGAATCCGGGGTGAAATTGAGGATCCCCATAATTTTAGGGGTAGAAAGATCGAGTGTTTTATTATTTGCTGTTAATTTCATAGATGATTCGCTTACCGTTTAGGTAAAAAGTGCGGTGTATTATAAGCGAATTTTTGATGCCTGCAAAAATCCGTCGCCTGCCTTATCAAGAAAAATTCGCCCTTGAAAACGACCGCACTTTTACTCTCCTGACAACATAAAGCTTTCCCGTAATTGCTGTAATTGATCGCGCACCGCAGCGGCTTTTTCAAATTCCAAATCTTGCGCAAACTTATACATTTGCTGTTCCAATTTCTTAATTTGTTGTTGATATTCCTTCGGAGATGTAGGTAGTGCATAAAGTGCGGTTGGTTCTGCCACCATTTTTCCGCGTTGTTTATTGGCTTTCGCTTTTTGATTGGCACCCTGACCAATATCTAACAATTCACCTACTTTTTTATTTAACGCCTGTGGCACAATGCCGTGATCTTCATTGTATTTTGTTTGTTTTTCTCGACGGCGATTGGTTTCCGTAATGGCTTTTTCCATAGACTTAGTGATGCTGTCCGCATACAAAATCGCTTTACCATTTAAGTTTCGCGCAGCACGTCCAATGGTTTGAATTAAGGAACGTTCGGACCGCAAAAAGCCCTCTTTGTCTGCATCTAAAATCGCCACGAGGGACACTTCGGGAATATCCAACCCTTCCCGTAATAAGTTAATTCCGACCAACACATCAAATTCGCCTAAGCGCAAATCACGGATAATTTCCACACGCTCTACGGTATCAATATCAGAGTGCAAATAACGCACTCGAATCCCGTGTTCGTCTAAATAATCCGTTAAATCTTCCGCCATTTTTTTAGTCAGCGTCGTCACTAAAACGCGCTCATTTTTATCCGCTCTTTGACGCGCCTCAGAAAGCAAATCATCCACTTGAATAGACACCGGGCGAATTTCAATTTGCGGATCGAGTAAGCCTGTTGGTCGCACAACCTGATCGATAATTTCTGCACCGGATTTTTCTAGCTCATAAGGCCCCGGGGTAGCCGAAACATAGATAGTTTGCGGAGCCAAACGTTCAAATTCCTCAAAACGTAGCGGTCGGTTATCCAATGCTGAAGGCAAACGGAAGCCATATTCCACCAACGTTTCTTTACGGGAACGATCGCCACGATACATCCCGCCGATTTGCGGTACCGTGACGTGAGATTCATCGATAATTAAAATCGCATCAGACGGCATATAGTCAAATAAGGTTGGCGGCGGTTCGCCTTCATTTCTGCCCGACAGATAACGTGAGTAGTTTTCAATCCCCGAGCAATAGCCCAATTCGTTCATCATTTCAATATCAAATTGAGTACGTTGGCTAATGCGTTGTTCTTCTAACAATTTATTCTCTTTAATGAAATATTCCCGTCGTTGCGCCAGTTCCACTTTGATTTTTTCAATAGCATCTAAAATGCGCTCGCGCGGTGTGACGTAGTGTGTTTTCGGATACACGGTGAAACGTGGCACGGCACCAAAGCTACTTCCGGTGAGTGGATCGAATAAGCTTAAACGCTCAATTTCATCATCAAATAATTCGATACGTACTGCGCGTTCATCAGATTCTGCCGGGAAAATATCGATAATTTCCCCACGTACACGAAACGTACCGCGCTGAAATGCCTGATCGTTACGCGTATATTGCAATTCTGCCAACTTCGCCAAAATCTGACGCTGGTTGATTATCGCCCCTTGTTGCAAGTGCAACATCATTTGCAAGTAAGAATCCGGGTCGCCCAAACCATAAATAGCGGAAACCGAGGCAACCACAATGGTATCCCGACGTTCCAGAAAAGATTTGGTGGCAGACAAACGCATTTGCTCGATTTGATCGTTAATAGACGCATCTTTTTCAATGAAAGTATCGCTGCTCGGCACATAGGCTTCCGGCTGGTAATAATCATAGTAAGAAACGAAATATTCCACCGCATTTTCAGGAAAAAAGGCTTTCATTTCAGCATAAAGCTGCGCCGCGAGGGTTTTGTTTGGGGCAAGCAACATGGCCGGTCGGTTTAACTGTGCAACTACATTGGCAATCGTAAAGGTTTTTCCGGAACCCGTAACGCCCAGTAAGGTTTGGTGTGCCAAGCCGTCTTCTAAATTTTCGGCGAGTTTGGCAATCGCCTGTGGCTGATCGCCGGAAGGTTTGAAATCGGAATGAAGAATGAAAGGTTTGGTATTAATTTTCTCTGACATAAAGTGCGGTCATTTTTTACGGTATATTCTAAATGCCGCGCATTTTAACACATTTCTCACTCCAAATTGAGTGATAAAAAATGAAGTTTTACACAGAGTTATATTTGTCAAGTGGCCGAAATCACAAATTTATAAAAAATTTTTAAAAATTTCGCTAGATTTTTGTTAACTATTTGAAAAATAAAAAAATGTCATTTTACAATCAATTTTATCTTGGATTTCAATAAAGCCTGATTTTATCGGGGATGGCAGGATTTTTAAAATAATAACCCACAAACTTATCCACAGACTTTGTGGATAGAAAATTGACGCTGAAAAAGTAAAAAATTTTTCTTTAGGGTGTTGACAAGATATGTTCGGATAAGTAACATACGCCACCTATCTTTTGATACCAAATGATACTGAATTATTCCTCCTTAGTTCAGTCGGTAGAACGGTGGACTGTTAATCCATATGTCGCTGGTTCAAGTCCAGCAGGAGGAGCCAATTTTTTGTCTTTTGGTTCAATCGTTTTTATTTGTCTCCTTTTATAAAAACAGTAATTTCCAAAAGATTTTGAGCCCATAGCCTCCTTATGGGCTTATTTTTTTCTGCTGAATCCTTTTTGTTTTTCTATCATCTCGCAAATAACACCGCGCCTCCACTCATCGGCAATGTTGTGCCATAAAGCAAAGCCAGCGCAAAGAACAGCATAATGCCACCTGCTACCAGTTTCATCAGTGCCTCACTGTGATAACGTGTAAAACCTTTGCCGTACCAATTCCCAAGCGTGATCGCTAGATGTCTCGTGTATTTTACAAGTGCCGCAAAAAGCGCCAACATCAACCCTGTTCCTAATGACATTGCCAAAGTCGCCACCACGCCCCATAGGTAAATATCCAGCATATAAGATAAAAAGAGCACAAAGATAGCACCGCTACAAGGGCGCATACCAATGCTTAAAATCACCAGTAACTGCGATTTCCAATCTTCGGCTTTTTTTAATTGTTGGGCATTGGGTAAATGCTGATGACCACAGGCGCAGACATGAGCGTGGGCGTGTTCTGTGGAAAAAGTGCGGTGATTTTTGACCGCACTTTGCGAAGAAGAAAGTGGCGTAAGTTTGTTAATTTGAAAAATGGTTGTCGATGGTTTTTTCTGCAAGCGGCTACCTTGATAGATCCAATATAGCCCTAACCCGGCAAGCAATAAAAATGCGCCTCGCTCCAGCCACAACTGGCTTAATTTAAAATAACGAGAGGAGAGATTCAACACGATCAATACGACAGAGGTCGCCACCACCGCCACAATGCCCTGAGTAAGGGAGGAAAAGACACTGAGTTTAATGCTTTGCTTTAACCGACTCTCATGTGTCGATAAATAACTTGCGATGATGAATTTGCCGTGCCCCGGTCCCAGCGCATGGATAACACCGTATAAAAAACTCGCTGTAATGAGTGTTACGCCGGCCGCCGCTGAATGTTGTTGAATGTGGTGTAAATTATCGCTGATCAACTGATTAAACAGTCGCTGCCAATCGGCTATCTGAGTAAACAACCGAGGAAAGGCATAAGCAAGAAAGAAAATTAAAAAAAGAAGAAAAGTAAAATAAACTAGCCGTAATTTCATAGACATGGTTGATGAACAAAAGGACTTCGTTCTCCTTATGTGACGGAAATTCCGTCAAGCAATATTACATTCAAAAGGCGCATGGCAATGACCATACGCCTTCCCCTTATTAGTCAATGGGTTATTCCCAGTATTTTTTCTTCGAGGTATGCCCCAGCCCCGGATTGAAGCTATTTGTCGGATCAAGAGATTTATAGAATTTACGCAACTCCGGCTTAGCTTCATACAAATGCCCCACGTTGTGTTCCGCCGGGTATTGTGCGCCACGCTTATCAAGCAATTCTAGCATTTGATGTTCCAATTCCATGCAATCATAGCCTTTTTTGACAATGTAGTCCTGATGGAACACATGGCACATAAAATGCCCGTAATACAATTTATGGCTGATTTTTTGCTCGATCTCAGGCGGCAGCGTTTCAAACCACTCACGATCATTGCGGCGTAATGCAATATCCAGAGCCACAATGTCTTCCACTTCTTTTTCATGAATCGCACGATAACGAATCGCTGCTGAAGCCACAGCAAAGCGGTGTAACATTGCCGCTTGCGTTTCTACAGCATCACATTCAAAGAAAGCGCCTTTGCTGCCCTCTTTAAAGTAAGAGGTAAGATAATCTCGTGCTTCTTGCACGCCATCACCGCCCATTTTAACAATCAAGTGATGTTCGTATTGATCACGATATTGCCACAATTTTTTCGGCAAATGTTCCGGCAAAATACGAGAGAGAGTTTGCATCATCTTATCACTGAGATGGTTTGGCAAGAAATCTATTTTTTTCGCCCATCGATCGACTTTGGCTTTCAAAGCAAACAATTTCGGTAACCAATGCGTACCAAATTTTTTAATCACCCAAAACGTATCTTTGCCGTACTTAGCTGCCACATCAAACGCATCGCGGTGAATATATTCGCCGGAAATCGGTAGCTGTTTAAAATTCGCCAACATATGACGACGAAGATCATTTAATGTCTCTGTTTGATTAGTGCCAATATAAAATACCGCCGTATTTTTCTCTGCCACAAAGGTATCTAACCGTACCGCAAAAATCGCTAATTTCCCTGCACAGCCGGACGCCTCATAATGACGCGCCGGATCCGCGTTGAAACGTGCCGGGCTGTCTTCATCCACTTGGCGTACATGGTTGCAGTAAGCATGGTCGTGACCTTTGCCACAATCTAATTGGATGTCTTTGCGTTGATAACGTTGGTTCTCTAAATTCGCTAACATTTCTTCCGGCGTTTCACCTAAATCAATGCCTAAGTGATTCACCAGTTGTAATTCGCCCTGCTCTGTTAATTGCGCATAAAGCGCCATTTCTGTGTAAGCCGGACCACGTTGTACCAACGCCCCACCGGAGTTATTACAAATACCGCCGATCACCGAGGCACCAATACAGGAAGAACCGATGACAGAGTGCGGTTCGCGTCCGTGCGGTTTTAAAGCGATCTCTAATTCATTTAGCGTAGAACCCGGCAAACAAACCACTTGTTGTGCATCATTAATTAATTGAATACCTGAAATGCGCATGGCGTTGATAATCACAATATCGCGATCATAGTCATTGCCATCAGGCGTAGAACCGCCGGTTAAACCGGTATTGGCGGCTTGGGCGATAACAATAACATCTGCCGCCACACAAGCTTTAAGAATCGCCCAAAATTCCGTTAAATTTCCCGGTCGAACCACCGCCAACGCGTTTCCATTCCCAAAACGATAACCGCTACGATAGGCTTCCGATTGGCTTGGGTCGGTAATCAAATATTTGTCGCCGACAATTTGACGAAGTTGACTAACTAATGAAGCACTGGTCATCGATTGTTACTCCTATGTTAAAAATTATGTTGTCAAGAAAGGCGAAAAGCATAACAGAATATACGCCACAAGACAGTGAAAAACACGCTTTTTTTTGACCGCACTTGAGCCGAGAAAGCAAGATTTTAAGCATGGCTGAAACAATTAAGTTAACGAGATCACAAATTTTAATAAAATGTTAACTTTTTTTGATAACTAGATCACATTTTCCCAAAATAGGTATATTTTTTTTAAGACTACTCCATAAAATGCGACAAATGTTTTAATGTCCCATTTATGATACAGGAGCCAATATGTCTTTTTTCCTAAGCGTATTCCCCATTGTTTTACTCATTTATCTCATGGTTAAGCGTAATGCCTTACCGTCTTATGTTGCTTTACCTTGGGTGGCAGTACTGGTGATGGTCGTGCATTTATTGCACTTCCATACGGATATTGTCACGATCAGTGCAAACATCGCTTCTGCGATCGTTGCCGTACAAACCCCGATCACCGTTATTTTCGGTGCGATTTTATTTAACCGTTTCAGTGAAGTCTCCGGTGCAACTGACATTATGCGTAAATGGTTGGGTAACATTAACCCAAATCCGGTGGCGCAACTGATGATTATCGGTTGGGCGTTTGCCTTTATGATTGAAGGCGCCAGTGGTTTCGGTACGCCAGCCGCCATTGCCGCGCCAATTCTGATGGGCTTAGGTTTTAATCCGTTAAAAGTCGCGATGCTTGCCTTAATTATGAACTCCGTTCCGGTGTCTTTCGGTGCGGTCGGCACACCAACATGGTTCGGTTTTGGTCCGCTTAAATTGCCTGAAGACATGGTACTAGAAGTCGGCTCCATCACAGCACTGATTCACTCTGTGGCAGCCCTGCTTATCCCATTGTTGGCATTGCGTGTACTCGTCAGCTGGAAAGATATTCGCCAAAACTTGGTCTTTATTTATATCAGTGTCTTTGCTTGCGTCGTGCCTTATTTACTGATTGCACAATTTAACTATGAATTCCCATCTTTAGTGGGCGGCGCAATCGGGTTGTTTGTTTCCGTCTGGGCGGCAAATCGCAATATCGGGTTAGCAAAAGTCGAAAACACATTGGATAGCAATGCGGTAACCACCGGTCAAGTGGTTAAAGCCCTCTTCCCTACCGGTTTGTTAATTGCGTTTTTAGTCGTAACACGTATTCACCAACTGCCGTTTAAAGCGATGATGAACGACACCACCGTTTGGTTTACTACCGCGTTAGGTTCATTAGGGACATTCGAAATCAGTAAAGGCCTTATCTTCAGCCTAAAAAATATCTTCGGATCGGATGTTTCCTCCAGCTATAAATTGCTTTATGTGCCGGCCTTAATTCCATTTGTTATCACCGTATTAATCGCGATTCCGGTATTCGGCGTTTCCGGTGCCAAAATCAAAGATATTTTTTCCACCAGCTTAAAACAATCCAAAAATCCATTTATCGCCTTAATGGGTGCCTTAGTAATGGTGAACTTAATGTTAGTGGGTGGCGAACATTCTATGGTGAAAATCATTGGCCGTACCTTTGCAGAAGTCACCGGCGATGACTGGACGATTTTCTCCTCTTACCTTGGTGCAGTCGGTGCGTTCTTCTCCGGCTCTAACACCGTATCGAACCTAACATTCGGTAGTGTACAATTATCCACTGCAGAAACGACCGGTTTATCCGTGGCATTAATCTTGGCACTACAATCAGTCGGTGGTGCAATGGGTAACATGGTATGTATTAATAATATCGTTGCCGTGTCCTCCGTATTAAACATTCAAAATCAAGAAGGCACCATCATCAAAACCACGATCATTCCAATGGTGATTTACGGTATTATTGCTGCACTTTGTGCCACCCTGTTAATTCCGTTGTTATACACGTTGTAGCGGCAACATATAAAATTAACTCAAAAAACGACCGCACTTTTGCGGTCGTCATTTAATTTTTTAACTGATTTTTCTTTTTGAATATTGGAGTATTACTATGAATGTGAATTTCTACGTGACCTGCATTGCCGACGTAGTAAAGAGCGGTGTGGCGAAAAACACCGTTCTATTACTGGAAAAGTTGGGCTGTCAGGTGACCTTTTTGGAAAAACAAGGTTGCTGTGGACAACCTGCATTAAACAGCGGCTATACCAAACAAGCCCTTCCCGGCATGAAAAACTTGGTCGAAACCTTTGAAGCCAACGATTACCCTATCGTCGCCCCTGCCGGTTCTTGCGTTTATGCCGTTAAAAATTACCCGGATTATTTCACTCGCGCTAATGAACCGGAATGGGCGGAACGCGCGAAAAAAGTCGCCGCTCGTTTCTATGACTTAACGGATTTTATCGTCAATAAACTCGGCGTGACCGACATCGGTGCCCATCTACCCGGTCGTGCAGTTTATCACCCTTCCTGCAGTCTTTTCCGTAAACTTGGCATCGTGGATGAGCCGATCACATTACTAAAACACGTTAAAGGTTTGGAACTGTTACCCATTCACAATCAACAAACCTGTTGCGGATTTGGTGGCACGTTCTCGGTCAAAATGGCGGAAATTTCCGGTGAGATGGTAAAAGAAAAAGTGGAACACGTTGAGGAAGTCGAACCGGAATACTTAATTGGCGCAGACGTGAGCTGTTTACTCAATATCGGTGGTCGCCTACAACGTGAAGGCAGCAAAATCAAAGTGATGCACATCGCAGAAGTGTTAATGCAGGAGTAATAAACTATGTCATTAAAAACCAGTAATCTTGCATTTAAAGCACGCGTTGATCGCGAAGTCCATAATGAAATCATGCGCAAAGCGGTGGTAAAAGCCCAAGAAACTATCGGCACAAACCGTCAAAAAATGGTGGATGAGTTAGGCCACTGGGAAGAATGGCGTGATTTGTCGAAACAAATCCGTAACCACGTTTTAGCAAACCTTGATGCTTATTTATACCAACTTAGCGAAAAAGTCATGGAAAACGGCGGTAAAGTTTATTTTGCTGAAACCGCCGAAGAAGCTACCGAATACATTCGCCAAGTCGCGCTGAAAAAAAATGCCAAGAAAATCGTGAAATCCAAATCCATGGTAACCGAAGAAATCGGGTTAAATGGCGTGTTGGAAAAAGAGGGCATGCAAGTCATTGAAACTGATTTAGGGGAATATTTGCTGCAAATTTCCGGCGACAAACCATCTCATATTGTGGTACCCGCGATTCATAAAGATCGTCACCAAATTCGTAAAGATTTGCATGAAAAACTCGGTTATGAAGGTGCAGAAACACCTGAAGACATGACACGTTTCGTGCGTGAAAAAATTCGTCAGGATTTCTTAGAAGCAGACATCGGCATCAGCGGTTGTAACTTTGCCGTGGCGGAAACCGGATCTGTTTGCTTGGTCACAAATGAGGGTAACTTACGTTTAGCCACCACCCTTCCTAAAACCCACATTGCGGTGATGGGAATGGAACGCTTGGCACCGACGTTCCAAGAAGTGGATGTATTAATTACCATGCTGGCACGTAGTGCGGTGGGCGCCAGATTAACCGGTTACAACACATGGCTTACCGGCCCTCGTCTTGCCGGCGAAACCGATGGCCCGGAAGAATTCCATTTAGTCATTGTCGATAACGGTCGTTCCGATATTTTGGCTTCCGAATTCCAAGAAGTTTTACGTTGTATTCGTTGCGGTGCGTGCTTAAATACTTGCCCGGCATACCGTCAAATCGGTGGTCATGGTTACGGCTCCATTTATCCGGGCCCAATTGGTGCAGTGATTTCGCCATTACTTGGCGGCTATGACGAATTCAAAGAATTGCCGTATGCCTGTTCCTTATGTAATGCCTGTAACTCTGTTTGTCCGGTACGCATTCCGTTAGCCCAACTGATTTTAAAACACCGTGAAAAAATGGTGGAACAAGGTAAAACGCCAGCCTTGGAACGCTTATCCATTTTCGGTTTTGGCTTTGCCAATTCACATCCAGCCTTATGGAAAATCGGTGTAAACACCGGCGCCAAATTAGCGGGTAAACTCATTAAGAACGGCAAAGCGCCAATTAAAATGGGTGCCTTGGCAGAATGGACAAAAGCCCGTGATTTACCGACACCTGAAGGAGAAAGCTTCCGTCAATGGTTTAACAAAAGAGGAGCAAACTAATGGATTTACAAAATAGAGAAAACTTCCTCAATAAATTAGCAGCTAAAATGGGTAAACAACGCGCCAATGTGCCGGAAACGATGGCGACACCGGTGAATACTTACCCAACAGAACGCCTGACCCATCTCACCCAAGCAGAACTTTGCGAAGAATTTGTAAACTTCGCCAAAGTGATGATGGTGGATGTGGTCGTGACGTCAGAAACATTGGCAAAACAGACCGCACTTGAGCTTTGCGAAAAATACGGTGGCGGCAATATCGTGTTAAACGACGACCCTCGTCTGGAAGAACTCGGTATTACCCAAGCGGTTCAAGAAAAATACACTTGCCACATTTGGTCACCGGAACAGGCGGAAGCCAACATTACCAAATCGGAACAAGCCAATATCGGGATCGTTTACGCCGAATACGGTTTAACCGAATCGGGTGGTATCGTGCTATTTTCCCAAGCCGAACGTGGTCGTTCTGTGAGCTTACTGCCGGAGAAATCCATTGTCGTTGTACGCAAAAGCAAGATACTCCCTCGTGTAGCACAACTGGCAAAAATTCTACATGACAAAGCCCAACAAGGCGAACGTATGCCTTCTTGTATTAATATCATTTCCGGCCCAAGTTCCACGGCAGATATTGAATTAATCAAAGTGGTCGGCGTGCATGGCCCGGTGGCGAAAATCTATCTTGTCATTGATGATTTAGCACAAAACTAAAACATCCTCGCCATGAGATAAAAAGGAAAGTTGCCAAACTTTCCTTTTTTATGCGCCATAAAAAATGCTCATTTTGTGATCTACCTCAGAGATCAAACAAGAATTTACTTGCACTAAAATCTCATTAGAGGATAATAATTCTCAATTATATCTATAGGCAAATGCAATAAATCAAGGAGATGCACATGTGTTTTTCCCGTTGGTCTCAATCTGTTTTTTTTAGTTTTATGCTTCTGTTTTCAGCATTTACCCACGCAGAAGATAACTATCAGCAATGGGTACAAGACATTGAAAATCGCTTGGATAAAACCACCGCACTTTATGCCGAAAATAAAATAGATGATGCCCGAACTGAAGTCCAAATGGCCTATTTTGAAGTATTTGAAAATCTTGAAGGCCCTATTCGTATTAACTTTTCTGCACAAAAAAGCTATCAAATGGAAGCCACCTTTGGCGAAATTCGTAAGATGATTGGTGACGGTCTGCCACAAGAGCAAGTCAAAGCTAAAATTGACGGTCTCAAAGCCGAATTACAAGAAGTGCTTCCTTCTTTAAAAGATGGGCATCAACTTAACGCCTCCGCGCAACATGGCGTATATGAAAACCAAACTATTACCCCTCATTGGCAAAAAAGCTTTAAAACTATCGATGATTTATTAGCTCAAGCCATGACGGCGTATGAAGCGAAAGATTACGCAACAGCCAAAAAACTTGTGCAACAAGCGCAATACGATGGGTATAAAAACTCCGAAATGGAAATGTCCATTCGCCAAAATCGTTCCGCCGCCATTTCCGGCAATCTTAATCAACAGTTTTATGATTTAATCAAACTGAGCGAACAACCGGATCAAATCAGCAATTTCGGTTATCAAATCACGACATTATTACAAGACGTTGAAGAACAACTGCCTGACTTACCAATCACTCGTGATACACAAGTGGAACAGCCTGTCAATCAAACTATCGCTGATACCACGCAGGACAAGGATTGGTCGCAGGTTAGTGCACAAGTGAACGCAGGCATTCAACAAGCCATCGGCTTGTACGAGCAAGGCGAAGCCAAAAAAGCCATGTTAGCCGTGCAAGATACCTACTTTGATATCTTTGAAAACACCGGCATGGAAAACAAAGTGGGCTCCCGCGACAGCAATTTCAAAACCCAACTAGAAGGCTATTTCACTCGTTTGGTGAGCTTAATGAAAGCCGGCGCAGAGAAAGAAAAGTTACAAGAACAAGCGCAAGGATTAAGTCAAGATTTGAGCAAGGCTGTAGAGATGTTACAGGGCGGAGAACAAACCGCCTGGAGTCTGTTCTTATACAGCTTATTAATCATCTTGCGTGAAGGCTTGGAGGCGCTATTAATTGTTGCTGCCATCGTGGCATATTTAGTAAAAAACAACCATCATGACAAACTGCCTGTTATTCGCCAATCCGTCTATGTGGCATTACTCGGTAGCCTTATTACTGCAGTGATCTTCCAACTTATTTTCTCTAATTCCGGCGCCAGCCGAGAATTGTTGGAAGGCTTCACAATGATGATTGCCGTGGTGATGTTGTTCATGATGAGCTATTGGTTGCTTTCCAAAGTGGAAGCGCAAAACTGGAAACGTTATTTGGAAGGCAAACTCTCTACCGCGCTCACCACCGGCTCTCTTGTAGGTCTATGGCTGACCAGTTTCCTTGCCGTGTATCGTGAAGGCGCAGAAACCGTATTGTTCTACTATGCCCTCGCCGGCGATGCACAAAGTGCGGTGGATTATTTCTATCTTTTCGGCGGTTTCTTCCTGGGCGTGATAATTCTCGCCGTGTGTTATGTTCTCATGCGCTATACCGTGGTGAAATTACCGCTTAAACCGTTCTTTATGTTCACCGGTTCATTCATGTATTTAATGGCCTTTGTATTTGCCGGTAAAAGCGTACTGGAACTTATCGAAGGCAAATTATTTGAACCAACCTTGGTTTCCGGCATCACGGAAATCTCATGGTTGGGTATTTATCCTTATGTAGAAACATTGGTTCCGCAGGCTGTCTTGTTGGTGGCTGCTGTTTTTGCATTCATTTATATGAAGTACCAAAGCAGAAAATCTGCTTAATGTCGCACAAGCTATACTTATTCAGTTAAGGAGAAACTAAGTATGAAAAAAACATTAATTGCCACCGCACTTTTAGCAGGCATGATCACCGCACCGGCAGCCTTAGGCTTCAAAGAGTTCCCTGTCGGTGAACCGGTAACTATGAACGAAATGGAAATTGCCGCCGTGTATTTGCAACCGGTTGACATGGAACCTCGTGGCATGGGCTTGCCGGCAGCGAAATCCGATATTCACTTAGAAGCGGATATTCACGCCACCAAAGGCAACAAAAACGGCTTTGGTGAAGGCGAATGGATGCCATACCTCACTATTCAATACACTTTAGTGAATACCGATACCGGTGAAAAACAAGAAGGCACCTTCATGCCGATGGTAGCCAGCGACGGTCCTCACTACGGTGCAAACATCAAAATGATGGGCGTGGGTAACTATAAATTAACCTATCACATTGACCCGCCACCAAAAGCCGGTATGCACCGTCACACTGACGAAGAAACCGGTGTTGGCCGTTGGTGGAAACCGTTTGATGTTAACTATGAATTCAAATTCACCGGTTTGAAATAAGCCTTTCAGGTGTTAACTAAAAATAACAATAAAAACACCTTGGGGCATATCAAGGTGTTTTTGTTTATGTTGACGCATAATGAAAGGGCTTTTTAAAACGTGTCTTCCTCCAAAATACCGAGGAAACCAAAGACTAAAAATAGGTGACATCCTCTCTTTCAATTTTCAGAGTAAGCTATGAACTATTTCTTTGTTTTTCTTATTCAAACCCTGCTCCCGTTTTCTTTACTACTGGCGTGTAGCTGGGTGCCGTATCCTCACGCTAATCGCAAAAAATTGGTATGGCTTGCCATTCTCGGGTTTATTATCGGCAGTATCATCACATTAAGTTTGCCCAATACGCAAAGTGTTAAACTCACCCTCGCCATTTTTAGCCTCGGTATCTTCCTCTTTGCTTACGTTTCTCAATGTATTCATTGGCAACGTTTAACCACGCTTTGGCATGTCATGCTCGCCGTATTAGCCGGCAGTTTTTGGGCGAAAGATCCCAACATCGCTGCGATCACCGGCACCGATGTCATCAACACGGATTTCTTATTACACATCAGCGCCATTGCACTCGGTTTTATTTTCTGTTTAGTCGTTGCCGGCTGGTGTGAAATTTTATTTGCGCAAAGTAAAACATCGAAAAAAACGACCGCACTTCGTCTCCTGCTCACCACGGTACTCACCCTCATTTTAGTCACGCCACTCCTTGGCGATGTATTACTGATTTTGATGAAATTGCAAGTCATCGAACTGACCAAAGTGCGGTTAAGTTTTGTGGCAAAATCCGGCAATATCACCACGTATTTAAACTACATTAATGCGGCTATTCTTGCCATTATCGTCCTTATTTTTGCGTTAAATATTCATCGACCACGCGTGCGCACAGCCAATAACGAACAACAACCTATCGAAAAACGCAAAGCCCTTGCCGCCAAACACACTTCCGGCAAGATCATAGGCTATGGCATAACGGCAATTTTCATTATGCTCGCCACGCAACTTTATTGGGACAAAATCGCGTCCCAGCCGCCACAACTTTCGGAAGCTCAAAGAGTCACCTTAGATGCGGAAAACAACGTACACATCCCAATTGAACAAGTAAAAGACGGCAAATTACACCGTTTTCTTTGGGTTGCCGATGATGGCAAAGCGGTACGTTTCTTCATTATTAATCGTCTGCCCGACAAACTCAGTCTTGCTGCCGTATTCGATGCCTGTATTTTATGCGGCGACCAAGGTTATGTCATGGAAGGCAACCAAGTGGTATGCGTGGGTTGTGGCGTGCGTATGTTTACCCCTTCCATCGGCAAACCGGGCGGTTGTAATCCGGTGCCGATTGATAATTGGAAACAAACAGAGACGGAAGTCATTATCAATAAGAAAAACTTGGAAGATGGCTTGAATTACTTTACGACCATCATTGAAATTGAAGTGGTGGATCCCGTCAATGGTAAGAAATTGACCAATACTAAAACGGAACACAAATACAATCATGAAGGCAGAACCTATTTCTTCACGGATGAAAAGAATTTAAATCTGTTCCGCGATAATCCGGAAGCCTATTTAAACAAAACCGATGAAGCCACAACCGCCAAGGAGGAAAAATAATCATGTTAGCGCGAATGTTATTTCAATCTTGGCGTTACGGTTTAAAGCGTAAGTTTCTTGCCATTATCACCATTTTCCTCGCTGCCGGTTTGATTTCCGCCTTGCTCGCCGTGTCTATCGACATTGGCGACAAAATGGCAAAAGAGTTGAAATCTTACGGTGCCAATATTTTGGTGGAACCGGCTAGCAGTGCCGTTTTACCGGATGATGTCAGCGGTCGGAGCTCCCTCGCTACGCAAGATTTTTTAGATGAAAAAGAACTACCGAATGTGAAAGACATTTTCTGGCGCAACAACATTGTGGGATTTGCCCCCTTACTCAGCACGCAGGTAAAAGCCAGCGTGGATAACGGCGCAGAAAACGATGTGAGCATCCTCGGGACGTTTTTTGATCATAATATTCCTGTGCCGGATGAAGAGGATTACCACACAGGGCAAAAAATCATCAGTCCTTATTGGCAAGTAGAAGGCGAATGGGTGGATGATGCTACGGATGATTTCGGTGAACAAATTCCTGCCCTACTCGGTGCCCAACTTGCTAAACAACAGCAATGGAAAATCGGTGATGTGATTACCTTAAGTTATCAGGCGGAAGAAAACGCGTCACCACAACACATGACCACCATTGTAAAAGGCATTGTTAAAACCGGCGGCACAGAAGAACAACAACTGATTTTGCCGTTAAGTGCGGTGCAAAATTTACTTGGATTAGAAGGCAAGGTACAGGCAATTAAAGTCTCCGCGCTCACCGTACCGGAAAATGATTTATCCCGCAAAGCCCGCGCCAATGTGGACGGTTTGGCCGCAGAGGAATATGACCGTTGGTATTGCACGGCCTACGTTTCCTCTATTTCTCATCAATTGGAAGAAGCGATTTCCGGCGCGATTGTTCGCCCTATTTGGCAAGTCGCGGCTTCCGAAGGCGTCGTCATTGAGAAAATTCAATTATTACTCGCTGTCGTCACCCTTGCCGCACTAATTGCCGCCGCCATGGGCATTGCTTCATTAATGACCACAACCATTATCGAACGCAGCAAAGAAATCGGCTTAATGAAAGCGCTCGGCGCCTATCAATGGCAAATCGTCTTGCTGTTTTATTGCGAAGCCATCATTAGCGGCTTAATCGGTGGTATCTTAGGTTGCATTGCCGGTTGGGGGTTAGCTCGTTTTATCGGTGCTACGTTATTTGGCGCACCGCTCAGTTTCGCCTGGATCGTTATCCCTTGCGTACTGGTACTTTCCGTCTTGATCGCCGTGATCGGTGCTTGGTTCCCGGCACACCGAATTGCCCGTCTTTATCCTATCGAGGTGCTTTATGGCAGACAATAAACCTATCAATATGTTTTGGCGCTTGGTGTTACGCGCCTTGCGTCTGCGCTTGCAACGGGTATTCATCATTTTTGCCGCACTTACTGTGGGCGCAAGCATTGTGACAGCAATGGCGGCCGTGTACTTCGACATTAATACCAAAATGAGCCAAGAACTACGTACCTTCGGTGCCAATTTTTATATTGGACCAAGCAACGGCAATTTAATCAAAGTAGATCAAGTGCAACAGATCCTTGACCAAGCACCGAAAGGCTTAATCACGGCTGCAAGCCCCTATTTATATGGCGTGACACGTAGTGATTTGGAAAAAATCGTGATGATGGGCGTGTGGTTTGAAGACATGAAAACCCTTGCACCTTATTGGCAAATCACGGGCAATCCTATCGGGGTGAACTTCGATGAGCGCAACGCCATGATCGGTAAAACTCTCGCGGAACGGCTCAATTTAAACGTGGGCGATAAACTCACGTTAAGTCTGAACTCCGTGGATAAACACCAGTTCAATATTAAAGCCATCGTAGAAGCTGGCGATGCCACCGACAATATGTTGATCGTGAGCCTGGATTTTGCACAAAACTGGTTGGAAAAAGAAAACTTGGCGACCAACGTATTGTTAAACGTCAAAAACGATCAAGGCCAAGTGGATCAATTCGCCCAACAGTTACAACAACAATATCCCGATTTAGACATTCATCCGATCCGCAAAGTCTCCGCCTCCGAAGGGCAAATTTTAGATAAAATCAAAGGCTTGATGGGCTTGATTTCTGTGGTAATTTTGATTTTAGCCACCCTTTGCGTAAACACCACCTTAATCGCCATTGTGGGCGAACGGGCGAAAGAATTTGCGTTGCAAAAAGCCCTTGGTGCGAAAAGCCGAGACATCATCAAACAAATCGGCGCAGAAACCTTGATTATCGCCCTTTGCGCCATTGTATGCGGCTTAATCATCGGCTACTTATTAGCACAGGTGCTCGGCTTAACCGTATTCAAAGCCTATATTGATATGCGCCTGCCGGTGCTTCCGATTACCATTACTTTATCCTTATTAGTGGCGTTTATCGCGGTTATCGTACCGACCCGCCGCGCTTTAGACATTCAAACCGCCAACGTATTGAAAGGGGAATAACATGGCTAAACCCGTCATTGAAACACAACATTTATACAAAAGATTCGGCCAAGTGACCGCACTTGAAGACATTAATATTCAAATTGCCGAGGGGGAATTCGTCTCCATCATGGGTGCCTCCGGTTCAGGTAAAACCACATTAATGAATATTCTCACCGGCTTGGATACCGCAACCGAGGGCAAAGTGATTTTAGACGGTGTGGATGCCGCACAACTGGACGAAACGGGCAGACAACGTTTCCGTGCGGAAAAAATCGGCTTGGTGTTCCAACAATTTCACCTCATCCCCTATTTAACCGCGCTTGAAAACGTGATGCTGGCGCAACATTACCACAGCGTGGTGGATGAAGACGCCGCCAAAGCCGTATTAGATCAAGTGGGCTTGGCGCATCGTATGAATCATCGCCCAAGCCAACTTTCCGGCGGGGAACAACAACGGGTATGTATTGCGCGCGCCTTAGTGAACCAGCCGCCGGTCATTTTTGCCGATGAACCGACCGGCAATCTCGATGAAACAAATGAAAATTTGGTGTTGAATTTACTCACGGAATTAAACCGGCAAGGGCGTACGATCGTCATGGTGACTCATAACCCAGATTTAGGCAAACTCACTAATCGTATTATTTACTTGCAACACGGCAAATTATTGCGTGAGGAAAAAAATGCGGGCTAATTTTCTTCGTCTTCTCGGCATAAGTGCGGTCGTTTTTTTCAGTGTTTCCTGCAAAGAGGAATCCGCCCAAATCGGCCAACCCGCCCCGGAAATTGCCGCCTTCGATCTGCAAGGCAATAAAGCCTCGTTAAGCGACTGGCAAGGCAAAACCCTGCTCATCAACTTTTGGTCGGAAACCTGTGGCGCCTGCATTGCGGAATTACGAACCTTGCAACAATGGGCGGAAAAATACCCGAACCAGGTACAACTGATCGCCATGAATATCGACGGCGAAAAGGCCGACACACTAGCGATTGTCACCAAACGACAACTCACCCTGCCGGTATTTAAAGATCAAATGAAAATCACCGCCGAACGCTACCAACTTGTCGGTACACCGACGTCTTTCGTGATTGACCCAAGCGGCAAACTGATATATAAATTTGAAGGTTTGTTATCCGAAAAGGATTTACAACAACTCTTTACCCCAACGAAAATCAATTAAGGAAAATCATGAAAATTTACTCTACTATACTCTCTCTTATTGCATTAAGTGCAATTTCAAGCGTTCATGCAGAAGGCAATATTGAACACGGACAAAAGATTTTTAACCGTTCATGTGCACTTTGCCACGGAAAACAAGCTGAAAAATCAGCGATGGGGCAATCCCAAATTATTAATACTTTCAACGAAGAAAAAATTATTAGCTCACTTCAAGATCGTAAAAGCGGAAAAATTGAAGGTCCCGGCAATCGCGTGAAAGAAGGATTAAGCGAACAAGATATGCAAGATGTTGCAAGCTATATCCAGACCCTCAAACAATAATGGAAAGTGCGGTGGATTTTAGCGCTATTTTTCATCAGAATGTATTCGCTAAAATAGGCATTTTGCTTTAGAATCACCGCCTCCCTTTTTTCAAGAGATTATTATGTCGATTACATTATCAACCAAACAAAAACAATATTTAAAAAGTCTTGCCCATCATTTAAGCCCGGTGGTGATGTTGGGCGGTAACGGATTAACCGAAGGGGTATTGGCGGAAATTGATTTATCCCTCAGCCACCACGAGTTAATTAAAGTTAAAATTGCCGGATCCGATCGTGAAACCAAACAACTGATTGTCAATGCCATCGTGCGTGAAACCGGTGCTGCTGAGGTGCAAACGATAGGGCATGTATTAGTGTTATATCGCCCGAGCGAAGAAAACAAAATTTCACTGCCACGCAAATAAATTAACCTTAAAATAAACAAGCCATAAAAAATCAGCCCCCTTAAAAATAAGAGGGCTGATTTTTTTAGAAAGACAAATTAAAGTGCGGAAACGTTCAAACGAGAACCGCCCACGATACGAACACGTGCACCTGGTACAAGATTCGCTTCAGCTTTTTGTACGACAACAATTTCCTTGCCATCATCTTTTTTAATCACCATTTCAATTGCGCTGACTTGGCTGGCTTTTTCTTCTACCTTACTACCAATCACCGCACCGGCAACCGCGCCTACGGCAGTCGCAATCGCTTGGCCTGTACCGCCACCGATACCGGAACCGGCGATACCGCCGATAGCGCCGCCACCAATGGTACCAAGCACACCTTGATTATCTGCTTGAATTTTCACCGGACGGGTGGAAACAATGGTACCGTAGCTAATTGAACGCGCTTCTTTTGCTTGATCGCCAGAATAGACGTTACCGCCATAAATGTCTTCATTGGCACAACCCACAAGAGTTAAGCTCATTAGCACAGCGAATGCAATTTTTTTCATAAATGCTCCTTAAATACGAGATTAATTTTTACGTCGCCTTATTCATAAAGTGAGGCAACTCATTTTAGTAAAATCGTTTCATACAATCAAACCGCATTCACGATTTGTTTAATACTGTATGGATGAACCTTAATGCAAACATGATTACAGTGCTTATCTGCAAAACTGATCGCCACTGATAAATTGGTCAGTTTTTCACCATCCGCTTTCGGTTCGCTCGTTTTGACTTTCAATTCTGCCGATTGGTTCCGTAAAAACAAATTTTTTATGCGCGCTAACCATGCAGTGGCGGTTTCATCCAATAAAAATGGCACAACCACTTCAATATGCTCCCATGTTTCTTTCGGATACGCTTTATCCTTAGGAAACGGCAATTCCACAATATCAATGGGACGACCTGCAAGGTATAAAGGCTCTGCTAAAGCAATTAAATAAATCACCCGCCCATTCACTTGATTATCACTTAGCACGGTGCCATAGTTTAATAACAATGCCAGCCAAGCACAGGCTCTCTGTACCGAATTAACCCGGAGCGAAAGATGATCAATTTCATATTGGTTTAAATCTAAATTGATCTGTTGTGCCAATGCCTGAATTTTTTGCTCAAAATCCTGAAAGTCGGCAAAAAGTGCGGTCTGTTTTTCAAACATTTTATGGGGAAAGCGAAACGACATAATTTTCCTTTTTGGCTTTTCTGAAAGGTGAAAGAACGGTATTATATCGAGCTATTTTTATCAGCCCAAACTTATTTCAAAAAATTAAGGTTCAGCCGTGAATATTCAATCTATTTTATCCGAAAAAATCAAACAGGCGATGATCGATGCCGGTGCCGACGCGCAATGTGAAGCCCTCGTTCGCCAATCGGGCAAAGTGCAGTTTGGTGATTATCAGGCCAATGGCATCATGCCGGCCGCCAAGAAATTGGGATTAAACCCACGTGAATTTGCGCAAAGCGTATTAGACAAAGCCGAATTACAAGATATTGCAGAAAAAACGGAAATTGCCGGCCCGGGATTTATTAACATTTTTCTAAAAGACGCTTGGCTGGCAGACAACATCAACCGCGCGGTACAAGATCCGAAATTAGGTGTACACAATCCGGAAAAACAAACCGTGGTGGTGGACTATTCCTCCCCAAACGTTGCCAAAGAAATGCACGTGGGACATTTGCGTTCAACCATTATCGGTGATGCCGTCGTACGCACACTTGAATTTTTAGGTAATAACGTCATCCGTGCCAACCATGTAGGTGACTGGGGCACCCAATTCGGTATGCTGATTGCCTATTTGGAAAAAATGGAAAACGAACATGCCAGCGAAATGGAATTGAGCGATTTAGAAGCCTTTTATCGCGCGGCAAAAAAACATTATGACGAAGATCCGGTATTTGCCGAAAAAGCCCGTAATTACGTGGTGAAATTACAAAGTGGTGATGAATATTGCCGTACCATGTGGCAAAAACTGGTGAAGATCACCATGCAACAGAACCAACACAACTACGATCGTCTCAATGTGACCTTAACAGACAAAGATGTGATGGGTGAAAGCTTGTATAACCCAATGTTGCCGGGCATTGTTGAAGATCTGAAAAAACAAGGTTTGGCCGTAGAAGATGACGGCGCATTAGTGGTTTATTTGGATGAATTCAAAAATAAAGACGGCGATCCAATGGGCGTTATCGTGCAGAAAAAAGATGGTGGCTTCCTTTACACCACCACTGACATCGCGGCTGCCAAATACCGTTATGAAACCTTAAAAGCCAATCGTGCGTTAGTCTTCTCCGACACTCGCCAAAGCCAACATATGCAACAAGCTTGGCTCATCACCCGTAAAGCGGGCTATGTGCCGGATAGCTTCCAGTTGGAACACAAAAATTTCGGCATGATGTTAGGCAAAGACGGCAAACCGTTCAAAACCCGTAGTGGTGACACCGTAAAACTGGCGGATTTATTAGACGAAGCCATTGAACGTGCGGGCGTATTAATTTCGCAAAAATCCACCGCACTTTCTGAGCAAGAAAAAGCGGATGTGATTGAAGCGGTCGGTATCGGTTCGGTGAAATATGCGGACTTATCGAAAAACCGCACCACGGATTATGTATTCGACTGGGACAATATGTTGAGCTTTGAAGGCAACACGGCGCCTTATATGCAATATGCCTACACCCGCATTCGTTCGATTTTCAACCGTAGCCAAATTGCCCTAAGCGAAGTAGAACAAGCCCAATTAAGCATTACGGATGAAAAAGAACGTGCTTTGGCAATCAAATTATTGCAATTTGAAGAGGCCGTTCAAGTGGTTGGAAAAGAAGGTACACCTCATGTACTTTGCGCTTATTTATACGAATTAGCCGGCGTATTTTCTTCCTTCTACGAGCATTGCCCGATTCTGAATAACGACGATCAGCAAGTGAAACTCAGTCGCTTAAAACTGGCGTTGTTAACAGAAAGAACGCTAAAACAAGGATTGGATTTACTCGGCATTAAAACCGTTGAGAAAATGTAATCTCACACAACAACCACAAAGGGCGCGTGTTCATGGGAGTTTTCCCATTCAACACCGCCCTTTTTTATTAAAATAACAATCCACACGTAAAACGTGCGGTTTTTAGGCTCCCCTATAAGGGCCTATACTTCACAAGTCCCGAAAGGGGCTTGTGAAAACCGGTCACCGTTTTATTTTCATATCACTATTTTAGTAAATCGTAGCGTGCAACTTGTTGCACGAAATGAATAATGCGCTTGACGGTTGATAATACGTTGGTTGAAAAAATAC
>NZ_CABFLM010000057.1 GCF_901873365.1 uncultured Aggregatibacter sp. | reverse complement strand
ATGCTATGGTACGGATACATATAGTAATTGCTATGATAATAATGGAAACTCTTATACAGTAAACAGATACGGTAATACTACCCAAGTTAACGGCTATAATTCTAATACTGGTTCTAATTGGTCTCAAACATCAAATACTTACGGTAATACAACATACCAAAATGGATATGATTCTAATGGTAATAGCTGGAATCAAACTATTACAAACTATGGCAATTCAACAAATTATTCAGGAATGGATTCCCAAGGAAATTATTTTAGTAAAACATGTACAACAAATTTTGATGGCAGTAGAACTTGTTACTAAGTAAAGAGTAAGGGAAATATCCCACCGTTTAATTAATATAAATCAACATAAATGATAGTTTTAGTTGTTGGGTCAGAAGCCATATCTCCTAGCCACATCTTATCTCTTTGAGCAGTCTTTATATCAACTATTTTTGCTATTGGAGAATCTAAGATAATAACTTCATACTCTCCATATTCATCTGGAATAGGTAAACATCTAATATTCTCGTTTTTGATTTGTATATACCAGTAAATATCATCATCACTATCGTGGACATTTGCAATATAGGGGTCTAATGTTGCAGAGAAGATTTCCTTTAATTGGAATTCCTGTCCTATAGCTAAAGGAACTTTATTCGGTAAGTTACCTGAGTGAAACAGGATTTCATTTTTAGGTAAATACAATTCTACATTGGCTAATTCCTTAGCCACTTCTGATAAAGGAAAGGAATTTGGATCATCAATGTAGCTTAAAGTTTTTGGGAAACAATCAAGTGTGGGATAATCCTCTAACCAGAGTTTTCTATTACTAGAATTAAACAAGGGTTTATCTAAGTCAGCAATATTCTTTCTAAAAATAAAATATTCAAAATATTCCTTTATAGTTTGAAAGTTACTTAGAGGAAATAGATGCTGGTATATATTAGGAAGTTTTTTCATATTAGCTGTCCACTTAATAAAAGGTGGGATAAATCCCAACCTACAAGTACGGTCAATTTCTGATGAGTTTCTACTTCATCGCCACACCCAACCACTTCATCATCTCTCTCTCATCCCAACCTTTACGTTTAGCATAATCTTGAGCTTGGTCTTCATCGATGCGACCTAGAGTGAAATAGTTGCTTGCAGGGTGGGTGAAGTACCAACCGCAGACAGAAGCGGCCGGCCACATGGCGTAGCTTTCGGTGAGTTTCATGCCGATGCGTTGTTCGACTTCTAATAAATCCCAAATCAAGGCTTTTTCCGTGTGTTCCGGGCAGCTTGGATAGCCCGGTGCCGGGCGGATGCCGACATAGTTTTCATTGATTAACCCTTGGTTGTCGAATTCTTCTTGCGTGTAGCCCCAAATGCGGGTGCGCAACTCAAAGTGCAGGTATTCAGCCATGGCTTCGGCGAGGCGGTCGCCCACGGCTTGTAGCAAGATGGCGTTGTAGTCATCGCCTGCGGCTTTGTAGCCTTCTACTAAATCCATTTCTTCAATACCGGCGCACACGGCGAACATGCCCATCCAGTCTTTTTTGCCACTTTCGCGATCGGTGATAAAGTCGCTCAAGGCAAAGTTAAATTGGCTTTTGCTGTTTTTGCCACGTTCCGTTTGTTGGCGTAAGCCGTAAGCCGTGCCGATAGGTTGAGTGCGGTCTTCATCGGAGAATAACACCACATCATCGCCCACACGTTCCGCAGGGAAAATACCCAACACGCCGCTTGGATTAAGTGTGTGGTTTTGTTCGAAAGCATCTAACATCGCTTGCGCATCATTCCACACGCGGCGGGCTTCTTCGCCACTTTCCGGATGATCAAAGGCATCCGGATAACCGCCCATCAAGCCCCATACGCGGAAGAACGGCGACCAGTCGATAAATTTGCGCAGTTCGGCAATCGGCACATTTTTGAATTCCACAATCCCGGTTTGTTTTGGCGTTGGCGGCACATAATCCGCCCATTCACCACTGAAGCCATTGAAACGGTTGGCGCGCGCTTCTTCAATGCTGAGCTGTTTGCGTAGTGGTTTGCGGTTGGCAAAAGATTGTTGAATTTTCTCGTAATCTTTCTTGAATTGCTCCCACAATGCTGCACGGCCTTCCGGGTTCATCAACGTAGCACAGACTGTGACCGCACGGGAAGCGTTTGAGGTATAGAACACGCCGTGTTGTTTGTATTTTGGATAAAGTTTAATGGCGGTATGTTCTTTGGACGTGGTAGCACCGCCAATCAAGACAGGCAAGTTCAACCCTAAACGCGTCATTTCGCCAAGGAAGTATTCCATTTCGTCTAGGGATGGCGTAATTAAACCGCTCAAGCCGATAAGATCCGCTTTTTCATCAATGGCGGTTTGGATGATTTTGTCTGCCGGCACCATCACGCCTAAGTCGATTACTTCAAAGTTATTACATTGCAACACCACGCTTACGATGTTTTTGCCGATGTCATGCACATCGCCTTTTACGGTGGCGATCACCACTTTACCGTTGCTTGAGCCTTTTTGTTTAGTGGCGTTGATAAATGGCTCTAAATAGGCGACCGATTGTTTCATCACGCGTGCGGATTTCACCACTTGCGGCAGGAACATTTTGCCGTCGCCGAACAAATCGCCCACCACATCCATGCCAGCCATGAGTGGGCCTTCGATTACCTCTAACGGAGTGGGCAATTTTTGGCGGGCTTCTTCGGTGTCTTCGATGATGTGTGTAGTAATGCCTTTCACAAGGGCATGTTTTAAGCGTTCTTCCACCGGCCAAGTGCGCCATTCGGCAACAGAATCCACCGCACTTTCATCGTTGCCTTGGTTGCGATATTTTTCCGCAATATCCAGTAAACGTTCCGTGCCGTCCGGTGTGCGGTTTAAAACGGCGTCTTCAATTACATTGCGTAATTCCGGATCGAGATCATCGTAAATCGCAAGTTGCCCCGCATTCACGATCCCCATGTCCATGCCTTGTTTGATGGCGTGATAGAGGAAAACGGCGTGAATGGCTTCACGCATCACGTTGTTACCACGGAAAGAGAAGGATACGTTCGACACCCCGCCCGAGATTTTCGCGTGCGGTAACGAGCGTTTAATGCGACCTGTGGCATTAATGAAATCTACGCCGTAGTTATTGTGTTCTTCAATTCCGGTACCGATGGCGAAAATGTTCGGGTCGAAAATAATGTCTTCCGGCGGGAAGCCAAGTTGGTTGACTAAGATGTTATAAGCACGGGTACAGATTTCCACCTTGCGATCTTCGGTGTCCGCTTGCCCAACTTCGTCAAATGCCATCACGACCACTGCAGCACCGTATTTACGCACCAGTTTGGCGTGTTCGATAAAGATCTCTTCGCCTTCTTTCAACGAGATGGAGTTCACAATCGGCTTACCTTGCACCGATTGCAAGCCCGCCTCAATTACTTCCCATTTGGAGGAGTCAATCATCACCGGCACTTTTGCTGCATCGGGTTCGGTCGCCATAATATTGAGGAAGCGGGTCATGCATTTTTTGCCGTCGAGCAAGGCTTCGTCCATATTGACGTCGATGACTTGTGCGCCGTTTTCCACTTGGTCGATGGCAATTTCAATGGCTTCGGCAAATTTGTCTTCTTTAATTAAGCGTTTGAATTTTGCCGAACCTGTCACGTTATTACGTTCGCCCACGTTCACGAACAGGCTTTCATCATCAATGTTAAGCGGCTCTAAACCCGATAAACGCATGGCGGTTTTGATTTGTGGCAATTTGCGTGGTGGGATATTTTCTACCGCATCGGCAAAGGCTTTAATATGATCCGGCGTGGTACCGCAACAGCCACCGATAATGTTCACAAAACCGCTTTCCGCCCATTCTTTCAGTTGCGCTGCCATGTCTTCTGCGCCGAGATCATAGCCACCAAAGGCATTCGGTAAGCCGGCATTCGGGTGTACAGAAACGTAGGTTTCGCTGATTTTAGACAGTTGTTCGACATATTGACGTAATTCTTTCGGACCTAACGCACAGTTCAAACCGAACGTGAGCGGTTTGGCGTGGCGCAGGGAGTTGTAGAACGCTTCGGTGGTTTGTCCTGAAAGAGTACGGCCAGACGCATCGGTAATGGTGCCGGAAATCATAATTGGCAATTCCATGCCTAATTCTTCAAACACGGTTTCGATGGCAAATACTGCCGCTTTGGCATTTAGCGTGTCGAAAATGGTTTCGATCATAATTAAATCGGCACCACCTTCGATTAAGCCGCGCGTGGCTTCTGAATAGGCATCCACCAATTCCATAAAGGTGACGTTACGGAAACCGGGATCGTTCACGTTCGGAGAAATGGACGCGGTACGGTTCGTCGGGCCGAGAATCCCCGCGACGAAACGTGGTTTTTCCGGCGTGCTGTATTTATCTGCTGCTAAACGTGCCAGTTTTGCGCCGGCAAAGTTGAGTTCGTAGGCAATGGATTGCAAGTCGTAATCCGCTTGCGCAATGGTGGTGGAGCTGAACGTATTGGTTTCGATAATGTCCGCGCCGGCTTCTAAATATTTTTCGTGAATGGCGGAAATGAGTAACGGTTGGGTGAGGGTCAGCAAGTCATTATTGCCGCGTAAATCCACCGCACTTTCTTTAAAGCGTTCACCACGGAAATCCGCTTCGGTGAGTTTATATTTTTGGATCATCGTGCCCATGGCGCCGTCTAAAATTAAGATACGTTGGGCAAGGGCATTTTTTAGTATTTCAGTGGTGTTTTTCAAAATAAGCTTTCCGTTTGTTTGAGTTCAAATAAATGGGAGGAATAGTAGGAAGATGTGCTTGCGCTGTCAAATGTTATCTCTCTAAAAGTGCTGTGTTTTTTAACGCATTTTTCTGGCTGGTCTAAGAGAATTCTTTGCCGATTTTCTGCTTTTTATCTTGGTCTATGCTAAACTAGCGCGCAATTTTTTTCGTATTTTTAATGATTTTTTATCCCTTATGACCTTATCTACCCCTCTTTTTATTGCATTGCGCTATTGGCGGGCGAAAAGTACCGATCGTTTTGGACGGTTGGTGACGAATTTAGCCAGTGTCGGCATTGTGCTTGGCGTGATGGCATTGATTATTGTGCTGTCTGTAATGAACGGTTTGGAAGGCTATCAAAAGCAACAAGTGCTTTCTTCCATTCCACACGCCATTGTTAGCCCGAACGGCAAGGTGAAGATCGACGATGCCGAGCCGCCTATGCCGAATTTCGTGCAAAAAGCCGTGCCGATAAACATGACGAATGTGATTTTTCAAACCGCGGGCGGTGTCAGCGCGGGGCAAGTGATTGGGATTCGACAATTTTCGGATGACCCGATTTTATCCACATTGCCTGAGCAGAATTTTGAGAATTTGCTCCCGACAGGCGAATTTAAAATTATCATTGGCGATCAATTAGCGCAGAAATTAAACCTGCATGTCGGCGACAAAGTGCGTTTGATGATTACCGAAAACAGCCAATACACGCCTTTCGGGCGTGTGCCATTACAGCGTTTATTTACCGTCAGCGAAATTTATTTTGATGCAGGGCATGCGTCAGGGTATGAAGCCTTCGCCAATTTAACGGACATTGGACGTTTAATGCGAATTCAGCCGGGCGAAGCACAAGGTTTCCGTTTATTTTTAACGGATCCGTTCCAAATTACCGAGTTGCCTGCCGCGTTTCCCTCAGCCGCGCAAATCACCGATTGGCGCACACAAAAAGGTGAGTTTTTCCAAGCGGTACGCATGGAAAAAAATATGATGGGCTTGTTGGTGAGCTTAATTATTGTGGTGGCAGTGTCCAATATTATTACATCTTTAAGCCTAATGGTGGTGGACAAACAGGGCGAAATCGCTATTTTACAAACCCTCGGGTTAACAAAAGGACAGGTGCGTTCCATCTTTATTTATCAAGGTTTATTGGTGGGGTTAATGGGCACCTTGGCGGGCGCTATATTGGGCGTGTTAGTGACGTTAAATTTGGACGCTATCGTGAATATCTTAGGCGCAAAAACAATGTATTTACCGACCGCACTTGAGCCTTGGCAAATCCTGACGATTGTCGTGTTTTCCTTATTATTGTCATTGTTATCCACCATTTATCCGGCCTATCGCGCCGCGAAAGTGGAACCGGCAGAAGCCTTGCGCTATGAATAAAAAGAGATGAAAAAATGAATACAGCATTATTATCTTGCCAAAATATCACGAAATTTTATCAAGAAGGCACACAACAAACGGAAGTGCTAAAACAGGTGTCTTTTTCTATGCAACCAAGCGAATTAGTCGCGATTGTGGGCAGTTCCGGTTCGGGCAAAAGTACCTTGTTACATACCTTGGGCGGATTAGATCAACCGAGCAGCGGTGAAGTGTTTATCAAAGGGCAATCGTTGCAACAAATGACACCCAATGCGTTGGCTAAGCTGCGCAATCAATATTTAGGCTTTGTGTATCAGTTTCATCATTTGATGGCAGATTTCACCGCACTTGAGAACGTGATGATGCCGATGCTTATCGGGCAACAAAACAAAACGGAAGCGCAGGATCGCGCAGAACAGATCTTAAGTGCGGTCGGTTTACAACACCGAATTTCACATCGCCCATCTGCGTTATCCGGTGGAGAACGCCAACGTGTAGCGATTGCCCGTGCGTTGGTGAATAATCCGGCGTTGGTGCTGGCGGATGAACCCACCGGCAATTTGGATCACAAAACCACGGAAAGCATTTTTGAGTTGATTCAACAGCTTAACCAAGAAAAGCAAATTGCATTTTTATTGGTGACTCATGACTTGAATTTGGCGGAAAAATTGAATCGCCGTTTAATTATGCAAGACGGCGTGTTACGAGAGGAAAATGCCTGATGAATACGCCATTTTTTATTAGTTGGCGCTATCAACGCAGTAAGCATAAAAACCGTTTGGTGTCGCTGATTTCATTTTTTTCCAGCATGGGTATTGCCTTGGGCGTGGCGGTGTTAATTATCGGTTTAAGCGCCATGAACGGCTTTGAACGCGAGCTCAATCAACGGATTTTGGCGGTCGTGCCCCATGCGGAAATTTCCTCTGCAAACGGGCAAAGCAACGCACCGATTGATCATTGGCAACATCTTGCCGCTAAGTTGAAACAAAATCCGCAAATCATTGGCGTTTCCCCTTTTGTCAGTTTTACCGCGCTCGTGGAAAATGGCGCGAAATTAAAAGTAGTGCAAATTAAAGGCGTGGAAACGGCATTGCAGGATCAAGTGAGTTCCCTTGGGCATTTTGTGTTAAATCAGGGATGGCAAAATTTTGCCCAGAATGGCGGTTTGGTGCTGGGGTCCGGTATTGCACGGGATTTGGATGTGCAAGAAGGGGATTGGGTTTCCCTGTTAATTTCACAACAAAAAGGCACGGAAAATTTAACCCAGCCGTTGCGTGAACGGATCCAAGTCACTGGCATTTTGCGTTTAGACGGCCAGTTGGATCATAGCTATGCCTTGATGCCCTTGGCGCAGGCGCAGCAGTTGATGGATTATCAAGCGGAACAGGTGAGTGGGGTAGAACTGAAAACCGCGGATCCGTTTAACATTCAAACCCTTGATTATTCCATGTTGCAAGATTATCCGCAGATGCTTTACCTGCAAAACTGGATCAGTAAATTCGGCTATATGTATCGCGATATTCAGCTGATTCGCACGGTGATGTATATTGCCATGGTGCTGGTGATTGGGGTGGCGTGTTTTAATATCGTGTCCACGCTCATCATGGCGGTGAAAGATAAAGCGGGCGACATTGCCATCATGCGTACCCTTGGTGCGAATAATGGGTTTATTAAGCGTATTTTTATTTGGTATGGCTTGCAAGCGGGTATGAAAGGCTGTCTGATTGGCATTGTGTTGGGCGTGATTTTGGCCTTAAATTTGACCGCACTTATACAGGGGTTAGAAGGTGTCATCGGTAGAAAATTATTGTCCGATGGCATTTATTTCGTGGACTTTCTGCCAACCGAACTCCATTGGCAGGATGTGTTGTTGGTGTTGTTTTCTGCGTTAATTCTCAGTTTATTTGCCAGCCTTTATCCGGCAAATCGCGCGGCAAAATTGCAACCGGCACAGATATTAAGCGGTCATTAAAAAAGAAATTAAATAAACTAGTTTACTAGTACAAATTGCAGTGGTAGAGTAATACCACTTTTTTCGGATATTTTAGAATTTTATGAAGATAAGCGAGTGAACAATGAACACAAAAAACGATATTTCCATTGAAAACGACGATACGCGAATTGGTAAGATTGAACAGGTGTTACCCCCGATTGCCTTGCTAGAAAAATATCCGGCAAGTAGCGTTGCGGTGAAAACCGTGGAAAATGCCCGTCACGAAGCGCATAAAATTATTCATGGTGAAGATGATCGTTTACTTGTAGTTATCGGGCCTTGTTCCATTCACGATCCCAAAGCTGCATTAGAATATGCAAAACGCATTAAATTAATGCGCGAAAAATACCAAGATACCTTACAAATTATTATGCGTGTGTATTTTGAAAAACCGCGTACCACTGTGGGCTGGAAAGGTTTAATTAACGACCCATACTTAAATAATACCTATGCCTTGAACGATGGTTTGCGTATGGCGCGTAAATTATTGTCTGATATTAACGATTTAACCGTGCCGACCGCCGGCGAATTTTTGGACATGATCACACCGCAATATTTAGCGGATTTCATGAGCTGGGGCGCGATTGGGGCAAGAACCACCGAATCCCAAGTACACCGTGAATTGGCTTCCGGTTTATCTTGTGCCGTTGGCTTTAAAAATGCGACCAACGGTGGCGTAAAAATTGCGTTAGATGCGATTGGGGCAGCAGAAGCGCCACACCATTTCTTGTCCGTCACGAAGTTTGGTCATTCTGCTATCGTTTCCACCAAAGGTAACGAAGACTGCCACATTATTTTGCGTGGTGGCGACAATGGCCCAAATTACAGCGAACAAGATGTTGCCGAGGTGTGCGATGAACTTGCCAAAGTAGGTTACAGAGCCCATGTGATGGTGGATTTCAGCCATGCCAACAGCTGCAAACAATTCAGAAAACAACTAGATGTAAGCCGTGAAGTGGCTCGTCAAATTGCGGCAGGTTCCGATAAAATTTTCGGCGTGATGATTGAAAGCCATTTGGTGGAAGGCCGTCAAGATTTGGTCGAGGGCAAACCCTTAACTTACGGCCAAAGCATCACCGACAGCTGCATCGGTTGGGAAGACAGTGAAAACGTCTTGCAAGAGTTATCCGATGCGGTGGCGGCAAAACGCAAATTAAACGGCTGATCTTTCTTTTCATCCGTTCATTTCAAACAAAAGTGCGGTGGATTTTCAGAGCGAATTTCCGCCGCACTTTTTTGACTTTTAAGTTAAACCCACCCCGGATTTGGTATATCATATAGGGACTTGTTTTTATCCACTGAGGCAATAATGGCGTCTAAGAATTCTCCTCCTGCGAAAGACCAAAAAACCACCAATTTGAACATTCCTCCTCATTCTATCGAAGCTGAACAAGCTGTGTTGGGCAGTATTTTGCTGAACAATATGTATTGGGATGATGTGGCTGAAAATGTGGTGAAAGAGGATTTTTACCGCTTTGAACATCGTCTGATTTTCGAGGAAATGGAAAAGCTGATTGCCCAGCAATCACCGGTGGATTTAATTACCTTAGAACAGGCGCTAAAAAGTCGCGAAGTCATCGAACAGGTGGGCGGTTTTGCTTATTTGGCGGAGCTTTCCAATAACACGCCGAGTGCCGCCAACGTGGTGGCTTACGCCAATGTGGTGCGAGAAAAAGCAATCATGCGCGAGTTGATTTCTGTCGGGAACAAAATTGCGCAAAACAGCTATTCTCCTAAAGGGCAGGATGTGAAACATTTGCTGGATGAGGCGGAGCGAGAAGTTTTTGCCATTGCTGAGAAGCGCGCATCCGGTACTGAAGGCCCACAAAATATCATTTCCATTCTGGAAAACACCATCAATAAAATCGAACAACTCAGTCAAATTAAAGATCACTCCGGCGTCACCGGCGTTTCCACCGGTTTCAAAGATTTAGATAAGAAAACGGCAGGTTTACAAAAATCCGACTTGATTATTGTGGCGGCGCGTCCTTCCATGGGGAAAACCACCTTTGCCATGAACCTATGTGAAAATGCCGCATTAGGCAGTGATAAACCGGTATTGGTGTTCAGTTTAGAGATGCCGGCGGAGCAAATTATGATGCGTAGCTTGGCGTCACTTTCGCGTGTGGACCAAACTAAAATTCGTACCGGTCAGGGCTTGGATGACAACGATTGGGCAAAAATTTCCAGCACCATGGGGATGCTGGCTAAAAAGCCGAATTTATTTATTGACGATTCTTCCGGCTTAACGCCAACGGAGCTGCGTTCCCGTGCGAGACGGGTTTATCGTGAAAATAACGGCTTAAGTTTAATCATGGTGGACTACCTTCAATTAATGCGTGCCCCGGCTTTTTCTGAAAATCGTACGTTGGAAATTGCGGAAATTTCCCGTTCTTTAAAAGCCTTGGCAAAAGAATTGGAAGTGCCGGTGATCGCCCTGTCACAATTAAACCGTACCTTGGAAAACCGTCAGGATAAACGCCCGGTCAACTCTGACTTGCGTGAGTCAGGCTCTATTGAGCAGGATGCAGACTTGATTATGTTTATTTATCGCGACGAAGTGTATAACCGCGAGTCAGAAGAAAAAGGCATTGCGGAAATTATCATTGGTAAACAGCGTAACGGGCCGATTGGACGCGTGAAGTTGGCATTCCAAGGCAATTTTTCCCGTTTTGATAACTTAGCAGAACATCATCATTATGATGACGAATATTAGATAACAGAGTAAAAGAGATAAAAAATGCACATGAAACCTGCAACAGCCAAAATCAGTTCTGTTGCGTTAAAACACAATATTCAAACCATTAAACAAAAAGCCCCAAACAGTAAAATTATTGCGGTAGTAAAAGCCAATGCCTACGGACACGGCGTCGTGTTTGTGTCTTCTGCCGTCGAAAGTCTGGTGGATTGCTTTGGCGTGGCGCGTTTAGAAGAAGCACTAAAATTACGCTCCAACGGCATTACCAAACCGATTTTGCTGTTAGAAGGGTTTTTCTCTTCCAAAGACCTACCGATTTTAGCCGTTAATAACATTCAAACCGTCGTACATAGCCAAGAACAGCTTGAAGCCCTTGAACAAGCCAAAACGCCTAATCCGGTGAAAGTATGGTTGAAAATTGATACGGGAATGCACCGATTGGGCGTGCATTTGGATGAAGTGGATAGCTTCTATCAAAAACTCAAATCTCTCCCCTGCGTTGATCCAAACATTGGCTTTGTGAGCCATTTTAGCCGTGCTGATGAGTTAGAGTGCGGTTATACAGAAAAACAATTAAGTCGCTTTTTACAGGCAACGGAGGGCAAAGCCGGTGAGCGGAGTATTTCCGCTTCCGGCGGTATTTTATTCTGGCAGGAGGCGCATTTAGACTGGATTCGTCCGGGTATTATTATGTACGGCATTTCTCCGAATAATACCGCGGGTAAAGAATACGGTTTAACGCCGGTGATGAATTTAACCTCCTCTTTAATCGCCGTGCGCGAACATAAAAAAGGCGAACCGGTGGGATACGGCGGTGTTTGGACAAGTGAAAAAGATACGAAAATCGGCGTGGTAGCTATCGGATATGGTGATGGTTATCCACGTGATGTGCCACAGGGTACGCCAGTTTATCTGAATGGTCGCCGTGTGCCGATTGTGGGTAAAGTGTCTATGGATATGCTGACCGTGGATCTTGGCGCAGACAGTCAAGACAAGGTCGGCGATGAAGTGATCTTGTGGGGCAAAGAATTACCGATTGAAGAAATCGCAGAAATTACGGGCGTTATCAGTTATGAATTAATTACCAAATTAACCCCGCGTGTATTAACCGAATACATTGATTAAATTTAAAGGAGTACTTATGCAAAATATCAATCCAACCCAAACGAACGCATGGAAAGCGTTAACCCAACATCATGCGCAACGTAAGAATACAACGATTCAAGATTTATTTGCGCAAGAAAAAGATCGTTTCGCCAACTATTCTTTAACCTTTAACAACGAGATTTTGGTCGATTTTTCCAAAAATAACCTGACCCAAGAAACCCTTGGTTTATTGCGTCAACTTACCGAAGAATGTGGTTTAAGCGAAGCGAAAGAGGCGATGTTCAACGGCGAAAAAATCAACCGTACGGAAAATCGTGCCGTATTACATACCGCACTTCGTAACCGTTCTAATACGCCGGTTTTGGTGGATGGCAAAGATGTGATGCCGGAAGTGAATGCGGTGCTCGCTAAAATGAAATCGTTCTGTGAACGCGTGATTTCCGGTGAATGGAAAGGTTATACCGGTAAAGCCATTACCGATGTGATCAATATCGGTATCGGCGGTTCCGATCTTGGCCCTTACATGGTGACCGAAGCGTTGCGTCCGTATAAAAATCATTTAACCATGCATTTTGTTTCTAACGTGGACGGGACACACATCGCGGAAACGTTGAAAAAAGTGAATCCGGAAACCACCTTAATTTTAGTGGCCTCCAAAACGTTCACTACCCAAGAAACCATGACGAATGCGCTATCTGCTCGTGATTGGTTCCTTGCCGCAGCAAAAGATCCTGCCCATGTGGCAAAACACTTTGCCGCGCTTTCGACCAATGCAAAAGCGGTCGCAGAATTCGGCATTGATACCAACAATATGTTTGAATTCTGGGATTGGGTAGGCGGTCGTTATTCTTTATGGTCTGCTATTGGTTTGTCTATTGCGCTTTCTATCGGCTTTGAAAACTTTGAAGCGTTATTAAGCGGTGCCCATGAAATGGATAAACATTTCCGCAGTGCGCCGTTAGCACAAAATATTCCGACAACACTTGCTTTAGTGGGCTTGTGGAACACCAACTTCCTCGGTGCGCAAACGGAAGCAATTTTACCGTACGACCAATATTTACACCGTTTTGCCGCCTACTTCCAACAAGGCAATATGGAATCCAACGGTAAATATGTTGGCCGTGATGGCAAGGTGATCGATGGTTATCAAACCGGTCCAATTATTTGGGGCGAACCGGGCACGAACGGTCAGCACGCGTTCTATCAATTGATTCACCAAGGCACGACATTAATTCCTTGTGATTTCATTGCTCCGGCGCAAAGCCACAATCCGTTGTCTGATCATCACAACAAATTGCTTTCCAACTTCTTTGCGCAAACTGAAGCGTTGGCATTCGGTAAAACCAAAGAACAAGTAGAAGCCGAATTCTTGAATGCAGGTAAAACGTTAGCAGAGGTGAAAGACATCGTGCCATTTAAAGTGTTCACCGGTAACAAACCGACCAACTCCATTTTGTTACAAAAAATCACACCGTTTAGTTTAGGGGCGTTGATTGCCATGTATGAACACAAAATTTTCGTACAAGGCGTATTGTTCAATATTTACAGCTTTGACCAATGGGGCGTGGAATTAGGTAAACAGCTTGCTAACCGAATCTTGCCGGAATTGGTGAACAACGAGAAAGTGGAAAGCCACGACAGTTCAACCAACGGCTTGATTAATCAATTCAAAGCGTGGCGTTAAGTTCTCCATTTAGAGCCTTTCATGGGAATAATGGCAGGCACTAGGTGTGGAATAACAAAAAAGTGCGATGAAATTTCACCGCACTTTGTTGTTATAGCTAGCCAAAACACGAATGATCAACTTCGATGTGTATCACGATTTCGTGCGTAGCGAGCATCTTGTTACACGAATGATAAATCTCAATGCGTCATTCACGATGTCGTGCGTAGCGTGCAACTTGTTGCACGAATGATTAACCTCAATGTGTAATTCACGATTTCGTGCGTAGCGTGCAACTTGTTGCACGAATGATTAACCTCAATGCGTCATTCACGATTTTGTGCGTAGCGTGCAACTTGTTGCACGAATGATAAACCTCGATGTGTAATTCACGATTTTGTGCGTAGCGTATATCTTGATCCACGAATGATAAATCTTAATGCGTAATTCACAATTTTGTGCGTAGCGTACAACTTGTTGCACGAATGATAAACCTCAATGCGTAATTCACGATTTCGTGCGTAGCGTGCAACTTGTTGCACGAGATCGTGAATGCCCGAAAGGGGTAAATAACGTTCCGTGCGTGGTTGGGTCGTGCAACAAGTTGCACGCTACGATTCTGTATGTGGAATGGCAAAAAAAATGCGGTAAAATTTCACCGCACTTTGTTGTTTTTAATGAAAATAACCAATTAAAATGGTGGCTACCAATGCGGCAAGGGCTAAGAAGAAAAAGTGCGGTCGGTTTTGAGATTGTTTTTTGCTGAAGAATTTTGCTGAAAAAATAATGTAGCCGCAAAGCAATACAACTTTAGCCATAATCCAGCTTTCTAAGCCGAAGTTGAATTGAAATAACATGATAATACCGCTGAGAATTAAGAGCGTATCTGTTAAGTGCGGTAGAATTTTCAAGAGTTTAACGGCACGCCAATTTCGCTGCGTGAGTTGCATTCCGCCTCGCACAATCAATAATCCCAAGCTTAAAAAAGCACAAATAATGTGCAAATAAACTAAATAAATATCCATTTATCCCCCAATATTTAAGGCGGCAATAAAATACTGCTGCCTTAAAATGCTCTTATGTTGTTATTCTTCGGTATTTTCTACCGCGCTTTCTTGTTCGGCTTCTTCATCATCGACATCGCAGATACGCTCTAAGCTCACAACGTGCTCATTTTCGCTTGTGCGGATTAAGCGAACACCTTGCGTGTTACGTCCGACGATGCTGACCTCACTGACTCGGGTACGAACCAAGGTACCGGCATCGGTGATTAGCATGATTTGGTCCGTATCAACCACTTGGGTTGCCGCAACGACTTTGCCATTACGTTCACTGACCTTAATGGAAATCACCCCTTTGGTATTACGGGATTTGGTCGGATATTCTTCTAACTTCGTCCGTTTACCGTAGCCGTTCTGTGTTGCGGTGAGAATTTCGCCGTCATTTTTCGGAATGACTAAAGAAACGACTTTATCGATGTTGAGATCTAAGGTTTCTTCTGCGTTGTCGTCAGAAACATCTTCAATTTCAACCGCACTTTCATCGTCATTCAGATCATTGGTTAAGGCGAGTTTGATACCGCGTACCCCTGTTGCCAAACGCCCCATTGCACGGACAGCGGATTCGCTGAAACGTACTACGCGACCTTGGGAAGAGAACAACATGATTTCATTGTTGCCGTCGGTAATATCTACGCCAATCAATTCATCTTCATCGCGTAAGTTCAACGCAATGATACCGCTGGAACGCGGACGGCTGAATTCGGTTAATGAGATTTTCTTCACAATACCGCCGGCGGTTGCCATGACGACGAATTTATCTTCCTCGTAAGCGGTCACCGGTAAAATGGCGGTAATACGCTCATTTTCATTGAGTGGTAAAATATTGACGATTGGTCGTCCGCGCGAGCCACGGCTGGCTTGCGGAAGTTGGTATACTTTCAACCAATATAAGCGTCCACGGCTGGAGAAACAGAGAATGGTGTCATGAGTATTGGCCACCAAGAGTTTCTCAATGAAATCTTCTTCTTTCATTTTCGTTGCCGATTTACCTTTGCCACCTCGACGTTGTGCTTCGTAATCGCTAATGGGTTGATATTTCACATAGCCTTCGTGAGAAAGCGTCACCACCACATCTTCTTGGGCGATTAAATCTTCTAAATTAATGTCACCGGAAGCGGCGGTAATTTCTGTTCTGCGCGGATCGTTAAATTGTTCGCGGATTTGTTCCAATTCTTCACGAATCACTTCCATTAAGCGTTCTGGACTGCGTAGGATATAGAGCAATTCGCCGATGGCTTCCAATAATTTTTTGTATTCGTCTAGAATTTCGTCATGACCTAAGTTGGTCAATTTTTGTAAACGTAAATCTAAAATGGCTTGGGCTTGGACTTCGGTCAAATAATATAAACCGTCACGGATACCGTATTGTTCGTCTAAATCTTCCGGGCGAGCAGCATCGACACCGGTTGCTGCCAACATTTCTGCCACATGACCAAGTTGCCATGGACGGGCAAGCAATTCACGTTTGGCGCTTTCCGGATTTGGTGCTTGACGAATTAGCTCAATAATTGGGTCTACATTGGCTAACGCAATGGCAAGACCTTCCAAAATATGGGTGCGTTCACGTGCTTTGCGTAATTCAAAGATAGTACGGCGGGTCACCACTTCGCGGCGATGTAACACGAATGCTTCAATGAGTTGTTTTAAATTCAAGAGTTTCGGCTGACCGTGGTCTAATGCCACGATATTAATCCCGAAAGTGACCTGCATTTGCGTGAGGGCATACAAGTTGTTTAATACCACTTCACCCACGGCATCGCGCTTGATTTCAATGACGATACGCATACCGTCTTTATCTGATTCATCACGTAAACCGCTAATGCCTTCAATTTTTTTCTCTTTGACGAATTCCGCAATTTTTTCGATTAATTTGGCTTTATTAACTTGATACGGAATTTCGTTAACGATGATGGTTTCACGGCCTTTTTCATCGGTTTCAATTTCCGCACGGGCACGGACATAAATTTTACCACGACCGGTCTTATAGGCTTCTTCAATGCCTTTACGACCGTTAATGAGTGCCGCAGTGGGGAAATCCGGACCGGGAATATGACTCATTAATTCATCAATGGTGATGTCGTTATTTTCGATATAAGCCAAACAACCGTCTAATACTTCGCCTAGATTGTGTGGTGGAATATTGGTCGCCATCCCCACAGCAATCCCGGAGGAGCCGTTGACCAATAAGGCTGGGACTTTGGTTGGTAACACTTCAGGAATTTGTTCTGAACCATCATAGTTTGGTACGAAATTAACGGTTTCTTTATCGAGATCTGCCAATAATTCGTGGGCGATTTTGGTCATACGGGCTTCCGTATAACGCATCGCTGCCGGCGCATCGCCATCTACAGAGCCGAAGTTACCTTGACCGTCCACTAACATATAACGCAAGGAGAAAGGTTGCGCCATACGCACCAAGGTATCATATACCGCGCTATCGCCGTGTGGGTGGTATTTACCGATAACGTCACCCACGATACGGGCAGATTTACGGTAAGGTTTATTGTAGGCATTGCCCCCTTCGTGCATAGCAAATAACACGCGGCGGTGTACCGGTTTTAAGCCGTCACGTACATCAGGCAAGGCACGTCCTACAATAACGGACATGGCGTAATCGAGGTATGAAGATTTCAGCTCTTCTTCAATACTGACCGGCGTAATATCTTGGACGAAATCAGACATTTAGAACTTCCTAATCATTAAATTTAATAGTGAAAAAATTGGCGTGATTATAGCATGGAAAGGGTTTTCTTCTAAGTTAAATCTTGTGACGAAGACAGAAAAGCGCCGCTAATTTTATTTTCGTGGCGCTTTGTATGGGAATTATTGAGGGGAATTCTGTGCAATGGTTAAAAATTCCTCAAAAAACGTTGGGAATGTTTTTGCCGTGCAGTCCGGATCCAAAATGGTGATGGGCGTGTCGGATAACGCCACCAAGGCGAAACACATTGCCATGCGGTGATCGTTATAGGTTTCGATTTCTGCGGCCTTAAAATCCGTTAATTTTAAGGGGTGAATACGAATAAAATCTTCGCCTTCCTCGACGTTAGCGCCCACTTTGCGTAGTTCGGTTGCCATGGCGGTTAAGCGATCCGTTTCTTTTACCCGCCAGTTATAAATATTACGAATCACGGTTTCCCCTTCTGCAAACAACGCAGTTGTGGCAATAGTCATTGCGGCATCGGGAATATGGTTCATGTCCATATCCACACCGTGCAACGGCGCTTGTTCCGCTTCAATGAAATCCTCGCCCCACGTGATTTTTGCCCCCATTTTTTCTAACACATCGGCAAATAAACGATCGCCTTGAATGCTGTTTTTACCGATGCCCGTGACTTTCACTTTGCCCTTAATGGCACCTGCCGCCAAGAAATAGGACGCAGAGGAGGCATCGCCTTCCACCAAAAAGGTGCCGGGTGATTGGTAAGATTGTTTGCCTTTCACGAGAAAGCGTTGATAGTTTTGGTTTTCAACTTCCACACCGAAGATTTTCATCATGTTAAGAGTGATGTCGATGTAGGGTTTGGAAACTAAATCGCCGACAATTTCAATTTCACTGTCGCCTTCGGCAAGGGGGGAAGCCATTAAAAGTGCGGTCAAAAATTGTGATGAAATAGAACCGTCGATTTTAATTGTGCCACCACGCAAACCGGTGTTACGAATGACAATTGGCGGATAGCCCTCGTTTTCTAAATAACGAATGTCTGCTCCTGCCTGTAACAGCGCGTCGACTAAGTGCTGAATCGGGCGCTCTTTCATGCGCGGCTCGCCGGTTAAAATCACTTCATTTTGTGCGGAAGCCCCTTCGTGCGCCAAACAAAGTGCTGCTGCTAACGGACGCATGGCGGTGCCGGCATTGCCTAAAAATAATGCCAAACCGTCATGCCATTGAAAGGCACCGCCTAAGCCTTGCACTTCGCAGACGGATTTATCGTCAGACAGCGAATATTGCACACCGAGGTGTTTTAAGGCGTTGAGCATATGGCGGATGTCGTCGCTGTCCAGCAAATTAGTGACGTTGGTTGTCCCATGTGCTAACGCAGCCAATAATAGGGCACGATTGGACAGACTTTTTGAGCCTGGCAGGTTGATCGTGCCTTCCACATGATGGATCGGGTTAAGGGTAATAGAAGTAGCGTGTTGCATAAGTTGTCCGTTATAAGCCTAAAATGTCGCTAAGTGCGGTTAAAAAACGCTGATTTTCTTCCGGCAAGCCGATGCTGATGCGCAAATGGTTTGGCAAACCATAACCGGCAAGTGGACGTACGATGACGCCTTTACGTAACAGTGCTTGATAAATCGGTGCGGCAGGTTGCTGCAAATCCAACATCACGAAGTTGCCCTTGGAGGGCACATAACGCAAGCCTTTTTCATCAAAGAAGTTTTGCAATAATTGCAAGCCGATTCGGTTATTTTCTGCCACTTTGGCGACAAATTCATCGTCTTGAATGGCAGCGGTGGCTGCGGCAAGGGCAAGACTGTTGCAGTTAAACGGCTGACGTACGCGATTTAACAAGCCCGCAATTTCTGTCGAGGAAACGGCATAACCGATGCGTAAACCGGCTAATCCATAGGCTTTGGAAAGGGTGCGGCACACGATCAGGTTCGGATATTTTGCCAACAAGCCGAAAGAATCCACGCGTTCGCTCGGCTCGGTGAATTCCACATAGGCTTCGTCCAGCGCCACGATCACTTGCGGTGGCACTTGGGCTAAAAAGTCGGCAATTTCCATCGCACTTAAAAAACTGCCCGTTGGGTTGTTTGGGTTAGCAATGTAAATTAATTTTGTTTTTGGCGTGATGGCGTTTAGAAAAGCCGCCAAATCGTTGCCGTAATTTTTTGCCGGAATTTCTACCCGTTTGGCATTTAAGGCTTGGCTAATCAACGGATAAACAATGAAGCCGTATTGGGAATAAATCACTTCGTCTTGCTCGGAGGCAAAAGTGTGTGCAATGAGTTCGATTAAATCGTTAGAACCGTTACCAAGCGTGATTTGTTCAGGCTGTAAGCCGAATTTTTTGGCTACCGCTTGTTTGAAATAAAATCCGTTGGAATCAGGGTAAAGATGAAGATTGTCTAATTGTGCCTGAATCGCTTTTTTGGCGCTAGGCGGTAAGCCGAATGGATTTTCGTTGGAAGCGAGTTTGATGATATTTTTAATGCCTAATTCGCGTTCCAGTTCTTCAATAGGCTTGCCGGCTTGGTAAGGTGAAAGTGCTTTTACGCCCACATTGGCACGATCAAGATATTGCATAAGATGCTCCGAGTAAGAATAAAGGAAAGAAAAGTGCGGTGGATTTTTGTGATGAATGTCGACCGCACTTTTAAGAGGGCTATGCGTTTTCTTTGGCAAATTTTTGCATGAATTGAATCAATGCTTGTACGCCTTCAATCGGCATGGCGTTATAAATGGATGCGCGCATACCGCCTAACACTTTGTGGCCTTTTAATGCTTGTAATCCTGCTGCGGTGGCTTCCGCAACGAATTTTGCGTTCAGTTCGTCATTACCGGTCGTGAAGGTGACATTCATTAAAGAGCGGTTGGCTTTTGCCACGTTATTTTGGTAGAAATCGCTACCGTCTAAATAATCGTACAACAATTTGGCTTTTGCCTGATTACGTTGTTCGATTTCCGGTAAACCACCGATAGACAATAAATGTTTGAACACTAAGGCACATAAATACCACGCGAACGTTGGTGGCGTATTGATCATGGAATCGCTGTTTTTCTGCGTTTCATAGTTCCAAATGGACGGTGTGGCTTTGCGTGCTTTGCCAATTAAATCATCGCGCACGATAACAATGGTGATCCCTGCCGGGCCAAGGTTTTTCTGCGCGCCGGCGTAAATTAAGCCAAATTTGCTGATGTCTATTTTGCGGGAAAGAATCGTCGAGGAGAAGTCGCCCACTAATACGGCGTTGCCGACGTTCGGCACATCAAAAATTTCCACGCCACTGATGGTTTCGTTCGGGCAGTAGTGAACGTAATCGTATTGTTCGGCAATATCGCTGAAATCAAGTGATTTGACTTTGAGTTCATCGCCCGCTTCTAAAATGTTGATTTCATCAATTTCACCGAAAGAACGGGCTTCTTTCGCTGCGGTAGCAGACCAGTGACCACTGGTTAAATACAACGCTTTGCCGTTTTCGCGTAATAAATTCATTGGAATGGCAGCGAATTGACCGCGTGCGCCACCTTGTAGAAATAACACTTGGTAGTTTTCAGGAATGTTATAGAGTTTGCGAAAATCCGCTTGGGATTGGGCGATTAATTCCATGAACAATTTGCCGCGGTGGCTCACTTCCATGACCGAGGTGCCTTGGCCTTGCCAATTTAATAATTCTTGTTGTGCTTGTTCTAAAACTGCTTTAGGCATCATTGCCGGACCGGCACTGAAATTAAATACATTTGCCATGGGATTTCCTCTGATTTAGTGAAAAATTGATTTCAGTTTTATCACCTCGCCGTTTTCTAATCAATGATTTTTACGGAAATTTTTTGAATTTATCGAAAGGGAAAATAATCCCCTTTTAAAACAGGGAATTTTTTGACGAAATTTACAAAAAAGGCTACATTATCGCCAATTCATTTTTACTATAAAGGGAGCAAATCAATGGAAAACGTCAATAAGTCTTTTCAGGATGTTTTGGAGTATGTGCGTATGTATCGCTTAAAAAATAAACTATTGCGCGATATGGACGATAACAATCGTAAAATTCGCGATAACCAAAAACGGGTGTTGCTATTAGATAATTTAAATCAATATATCCGTGATGATATGCGAATTGAAGATGTTCGCGCCATTATCGAAAATATGCGTGACGACTACGAAAACCGGGTGGATGACTATGTTATCCGTAATGCAGAATTGTCTAAACAACGTCGTGAAATTAGCAGTAAAATGAAAATACAAGCCAAATCTGCGTGTGAATCGGCTAAAAAAGCATAGCCGTTAAGACTTAGTTCAAGAAGTTCAAGAAAATGGTGACTTAGTTCACCATTTATTTTTTATTGGAATCATGTATGTCCTTTTTTTCTTATTTTTATTTCGAAAGTCAGATGTATTTTCAGGGATACCTGAAATATGTTGTCATCTTCATTGCGCTTTGCGCATTATTATTTGTCACTGTCTTATATTTACGTCATCAGTTAGAAACAAAATACCGCGATTTAAGCATCATTTTTTTACTTTTGATCATTTTCTTGTTTGGCGTGCAATATAGTCAATACGAGCAAAATCAAGTATATGCGAATGATACGTCACGCATGGTAACATTTTTAACTTCCGTGAAAGAATCACAACAGGTGGAGGCAGAAGAGATTCGGGTCAATAGCCGGAGCTTAAGTAATGGGATGATTTTGAATATTCAAGATAAATATTATGAGGTGCATTTCAATAATGATTTTACCGCCTACAATTTATTACCGATCCATTTGGTGAAACCAAATATTAACGTTATCGACAAGGAGGGGAATTAATGGAAGGTTATACCTTGTTAGGCATTAAGTTAGTCATGGGCATTATTGGTTTAGTGCTGCAAATCAACTTGATGGGAAAAGGCAATTTGGCGCCGACGTCCGCCATGGATCAAGTGCAAAATTATGTGTTAGGCGGTATTATCGGTGGTGTGATTTATAGTGATAGCATCGGCGTATTGCAATTTTCGTTAGTCTTGGTACTTTGGACGTTGCTTATTTTCACCTTGCGGTTTATTAAGAATCATAACCAATTTGTGAAGTCGATCATCGACGGTAAACCGGTTTGGGTGATTTTAAACGGCAAAGTGCAAACCGCAGAATGTATGCGCAATGGCATTTCCGCCAATGATCTAATGTTTAAGTTAAGAGCGGCCGGTGTGTACGAAATTGCCTCGGTAAAACGTGCTGTATTGGAGCAAAATGGTCAACTTTCCATTATTCAATATGGCGATGAAAATTTGCGTTATCCGCTTATTGTGGATGGGCAATTAGACTCCGATGTTTTAGACATCATCAACAAAGATGAAGACTGGGTGAAAGCGCAGTTGGAAGAACAGAAACTGGAACTGAATAAAGTCTATATCGGTGAGTACCTAAACGGTAAGTTAATTACGCATTTGTATGAAAAGGTATAACAAAAACGCATTTTAAAGAGACCGCACTTTATGCGTGAATGCTAAAGTGTGGTCTCTTTTTTTAATTTATGGATTTAGGCAGACATCACAGAAATTGCTTTAATTTACGCATAAACCAATTGCCCCAGTGCGTAGCGTGTAATTTGTTGCACGAATGATTAACCCGATGCGTAATTCACAATTTCGTACGTAGCGTGCAACTTGTTGCACGAATGATTAACCCGATACGCAATTCACGATTTCGTACGTAGCGTGCAACTTGTTGCACGAATTATTAGCCTTGATGCGCAATTCACGATTTCGTACGTAGCGTGCAACTTGTTGCACGAATGATTAACCCGATGCGCAATTCACGATTTCGTACGTAGCGTGCAACTTGTTGCACGAATGATTAACCCGATGCGCAATTCACGATTTCGTACGTAGCGTGCATCTTGATGCACGACTAAACCACGCACGGAACGTTATTTACTCTTTTCGGGTATTCACAATTTCGTGCAACAAGTTGCACGCTACGATTTGCGGTCTTTTTTTATTTATGGATTTAGGCCGACATCACGGAAATCGCTTTAATTTGTGCATAAAGCAGCTGTCCCACTTGTAACGCTAAATCATGGAAAGACCATTTACTGATACTTGCCCAAAGATGTTTTCCGCCAATATCCAATTTTAAATCTACTCGATTTTCCAGCTCTAAAATCTTAATAACCCGTCCATACAAAATATTGCGAATACTCGATTGTTCTACTTTATTCAAACTGATCGACACATCGGAACTATGAATGCAAATTCGGACTTTTTCATTGATCTGCGCCTCAACTTGATTAATCCAAATATTCTGATCGCCAATCGAAAGTGCGGTCATTTTATAAGATGGATTATGCATAAAAACAGGCAAAGAAAGCACCGCACTTTGTTCGTTTTCTTGCTTCCAAGGAAGAAACAACGGACTATCCCAAATACTTTCCAACACATCATAAGCTTCAACTTTGCCGTTAGTCAGCAATACAACCCGCTCGGCTAAACGCAACAATTCATCAAGACTGTGAGTCACATATAAAATCGGAATGTTAATTTCTTTCGATAGCCGTTCCAGATAATTCATCAGCTCACGTTTGCGCGGTAAATCCAAGGCAGAAAGGGGTTCATCCATTAATAAAATTTCCGGATCCGTCAATAATGCCCGCCCGATGGCAACCCGTTGTTTTTCACCACCGGATAAGGTTATCGGATAGCGTTTTAACAAATGACCAATACCTAGCAACTCAACAATATAGTTAAATTCATCTTTACTGGTATTTTTCATGCCATAACGCAAATTGCCATTCACCGTATAGTGAGGAAATAAACGGGCATCCTGAAAAACATAGCCAATATTGCGCTGATTGATCGGTACACAAACATTTTGTGCCGAATTGAACAATTCACGATCATTTAATGAAATCACGCCTTCATCCGGATTAATCAATCCGCTGACAAGATTAATGAGGGAAGACTTCCCCGAACCGGATAAACCAAAAAGTGCGGTGACGCCTTGCGATGGAATATCTAAATGCGCTTCTAGGGGTAAAGTACCTAACTGTTTTTTTACATCAATGTGCAGCATCGCTTTGTCCTAATCTTTTTTGCATACGTTTTGCCAACCATTCCGATAACAATAAAGAAATCAGCGATAAAATCACAGCAAAGACACATAATCTGGCCGCTTGTTCTTCCGCGCCCGGTGTTTGAATAAAGGAATACATGGCCAAGGGAATGGTTTGGGTTTCGCCGGCAATATTGGACACAAAGGTGATGGTGGCGCCGAATTCCCCTAAAGAGCGGGCAAAACCGAGTACAATTCCCGCGAGAATGCCCGGTAAAGATAACGGTAACGTGATGGTTAAAAACACCCGCCACGCAGAAGCCCCCAATGTTCTGGCGGCCTGTTCCAATTTTAAATCGATACTTTCAAGGGAAAGGCGAATGGCACGCACAACCAAAGGAAATGCTACTACGGCAGAAGCTAACACTGCCCCTTTCCAGCTAAATCCAAAGGTCAATCCGAACCATTGATACAAATACTTGCCGATAAAGCCATTGCGTCCCATGGCAACCAATAAAAGATAACCAATGACAACCGGCGGCAACACCAAAGGCAAGTGAATAATCCCGCCCACAATGGATTTGCCATAAAAATCTTTCCGCGCCAAAAGCCATGCCACCCAAACGGCAACAGGCAGACTCCATAGCATAGCACTGACGGAGACTTCCAAACTCAGGCGAATGGCATCGATTTCTAATGGGCTCAAGCCTAATAACACCAGAAACTCTGTAAGCAAAATTCAATTCCCTATATAAACAAAGCGTAGCACAATGGCTACGCTTAATGAGTCAAAGTCAGTTTACTTATTTTACAGAGAAACCGTAATCAGCAAATACTTTTTTCGCTTCGGGCGATTCTAAGTATTTCAAGAATGCTTGCGTTTCCGCATTGTTATGATCTTTTAAGATCGCAACCGGATAATCCGCCGGTTTGTAAGAATCTTGTGGGAAGACGCCAATCGCTTTCACTTCTTTGCTCACTTTCGCATCGGTCGCATACACAATACCTAAAGGTGCTTCACCACGTTCAACTAAGGCTAATGCCGCACGCACGTCTTTGGCACGAGCTAATTTGTCTTTGACTTGATCCCATAAGTTTAGTTTGGTTAACGCTTCTTCCGCATATTGACCGGCAGGTACGTGTGCCGGGTCACCTACAGACAAATAAGCATCTTTTAATTGGTTGATCCATTCGCCTTTCGCAATATCAACGTTTTGTAATTTGCTGTCTTTTTGTGAGATTAAAACCAGTTCATTACCCACTAATAATTTTTCGGTTGCTTTAACGGTTAACCCTTTTTCTGAAAGATATTTCATCCATTTTGTGCTGGCTGAAATAAATAAATCCGCTGGCGCACCTTCTTCAATTTGTTTTGCTAAGGTTGAAGAGGAAGCAAAAGAAAATAACACTTCTTCTTTTGGATTCACTTTTTTGTAGTCTTCTGCCACTTGCTTTAATGAATCGGTCATTGAAGCAGCAGCAAACACAGTCACTTTCGCCTGTGCAGAAAGAGAGAATGTTAAACAAATCGCCGCTAAACCGGCAGCGATTTTTGAATATTTAAACATAGTAAAAACTCCGTTTTGGTTGGTTAATAAGTTATATATAGCGCAAATTATACAACGAAAATAGAGAAATAAAAGGCGTATAACCCATTATTTAAAAAACAAAATATGAACTAACCTTTCGGAGGTAGGGTTAAACATTCTTATTCTTTTAGAAATATAGTATGATGTGCCGCATATAGTCGTCAGCGCAATTTTGAGGAACACAATGAACGGAACAGAAATTTTACTCACCATCAAACTGAAAGAGACCCTTTTCGCCGATCCTAAACGCATCCGTTTATTACAAGAAATTGAAAAATGCGGTTCCATCAATCAAGCGGCTAAAAATGCCAATGTCAGTTATAAAAGCGCTTGGGATCATCTTGAGGCAATGAACCAAATTAGCCCGAAACCGTTGTTAGAACGTAATATCGGTGGGCGAAACGGTGGCGGAACGGCATTAACCGTTTATGCACAACGTTTATTAAAACTCTATGATTTATTAGAACAAACCCAAGAAAAAGCCTTTGATATTCTACATGATGAAAAAGTACCGTTAAACAGTTTGCTCTCTGCTATGGCGCGTTTTTCCTTACAAACCAGTGCCAGAAACCAATTTTTCGGCAAAGTACAAGCATTAAGATTTGAAGATGTTCACTGTTTTGTTGACATTCTTTTAGAAGATTTTGACAAACCGCTGACTGTCTCTATCACTGAAAAAAGTGCGGTGCGTTTAAAACTTGAATCTGACAAAGAAGTCATGGTGATGTTTAAAGCGCCATGGGTCAAAATTGCCGCCAATCCGCAAGAGAATTTGCCAAATCAATTTAAAGCGACAGTCACATCCATTATTGATAAAGGTGAAGCCAGTGAAGCGATTTTAGTGTTAGAAGACTCAAACATCGAGTTCTGTGCAACGCTCACAAAAGATCAACATGTGGAAATCAATCAGTCCGTCTGGGCTTCTGTTGATCCGGAACAAGTGATTATTGCGACGCTTTATTAATCTCTAAAGACAAAAAGTGCGGTGATTTTGATCTGCACCCCAAAAGTTGGACTCACTAACCAACAATTGAGGTGCAGATTTTTTATGGGTAAACACTACACAACAGAATTTAAATTACAAATTCTCCGACCTATCTTGAATAGAGAAATGAGTATCAGAGAAG
>NZ_CABFLM010000056.1 GCF_901873365.1 uncultured Aggregatibacter sp. | reverse complement strand
AACAGGAAAAAAAAGAGGCAAATGATCACTTTTTTTTCATACCATTCAATCACATCCATCTCAGGATAAAAGAGAGATGCATAGTTCTCAATTGCGTCACAACTCCCCCCTCTAGTTCTTGATGTTCCAAAAATAAAATTACAGTGTTGATGGTTTAGTTCGTACAAATTATGACTGACATTCCATTCATCGTCTCCAGAGGAATATAATCCGATTTTTATATTCCCATTTTGAAATACTGCGCAAAAATCAGCACTACCTTTATTACGCCTAAAGTAAACTAAATTATCAGAGAATTGCTCACATGCTTTTTTGAATAAAAGATTCAGCGTTGTTGTTTTGCCTGTATTTCTAGCACCATATAAAATAAATAAATGCTTTTCCATTTTTTCTCCTAATAAAAAATCTACTGCCAATTCATCTTCTCATTACAGAAAGTGCGGTCACTTTTCCAAGTGTTTTTTAACTCTTCGTCCATGCACTCATGTGCTGTGTAAATCCAATATGCGGATAGTAATCCACCGCTTGCGGGGCGGATAACAGCACAATTTTGGCTTGTGGATGTAACGCCTGTTTGGTGTGTTCAATTAACTGCACGCCGATACCTTGTTTTTGATATTGTTCGTCCACCGCCAAATCAGACAAATAACAACAATAGGCAAAATCCGTCACTGAACGGGCGACACCCACCAATAACTCACCATCCCAAGCCGTCACCAATAAATCGGCATGATGTAACATCGCTGCTACACGTTTTTTATCTTCTAACGGACGGCGTACGCCTAAGGTAGTTTTATTCAGCAATTCAATAAATTGTTCTACTGAAATGGGAGAGTTGGTTTTGTATTCGATCATATTGTGAAACCCGCGATGTCTGATATGCAATCTGTTATAGCAATTTTGCCGCCGCTTTATCCAAGTACCACTCCGTCACGCCATTTTTTGCTTTGATTTTTGCAGCGGGATAAGGCAAGTTTTCCGCCGGTGTGGTTTGAATTTCTTTGAGGATTTCCGCTTTGCCTTCGCCTGTCACCAAATAAGTAATGCGTTTCGCTTGTTCAATTAATTTGGCGGTTTTGGAAATGCGGAGCTGTCCGCTTTCAGGATGTTTAGCGATCACCGCAAGGTTTTCATCCGCAAAATCGGTTTGATGTGGGAACAAAGAAGCGGTATGCCCGTCTGCGCCCATGCCGAGGATAATCCAATCAAAAACGCCGTCAGGAATGACCGCACTTAATTCTTCTTCAAAGCGTTTAAGCTCTAAGTGCGGTTCATTTTCACCACGAATTCGGTGAATGTTTTCTGCCGGAATGTTGATGTGATCAAACAAGAGTTTTTGTACTTCGCCGTAATTACTTTCGGAATCAGATGGCGGCACCATGCGATCATCGCCCCACCAAAAATGAAGGTTTTTCCAGTTGATTTGATCGGCGTAAGGCGCTTGCGCCAAAGTTTTAAACAATAATTTCGGTGTAGAACCGCCGGACAAGGAAATGTGTACAGGGTGATTTGCTTGGCTATAAATCACAAATTCTTGGGCAATTTTTTCCACCGCGTGTTGAGCAGTTGGAAAGGTAATATAGTTCATTGTTTTTCCGTAGGGTGGGCTTTAGCCCACCATTTTATTATGTTAGATATTAGGAACGGTGGGCTGAAGCCCACCCTACATGAGATTAACTAAATTAAACTTTTTTCTTCATCAAACCACTCGGTTTGCGCCACACTTTGCCTTCTTTGGCAATCAGTTTATCGGCTGCTACCGGTCCCCAACTGCCGGCTTCGTAGTCATAAACGCGACCACCTTGAGCTTTGTAATCCAAAATCGGTTGCACGAATTTCCAAGCAGCGTGTACGGCATCGGTACGGGCAAATAAGGTGGCATCGCCTTTCATGGCATCAAGCAATAAACGCTCGTATGCGGTCATCACAGTCGCGCCCTCTAAATCTGCATAGCGGAAATCCATGGACACTTCTTTTGCTTCAAAGCCGGCGCCCGGTTTTTTCAAGCCGAAGCGCATGGAAATGGCTTCATCGGGCTGAATACGGATGATCAATTTATTTTCCGGTGCATTTTGGCTGAACACCGGGTGCGGTGTGGTTTTGAAGTGAATTACAATTTCGGTAACGCGCGCTGGTAAACGCTTGCCGGTACGCACATAAAACGGCACGCCTGCCCAACGCCAGTTTTCAATTTCACAACGCAATGCCATGTAGGTTTCCGTGCGGGAATCTGCCGGCACGCCTTTTTCTTCCAAATAGCCTTTCACCATTTTGCCGTTAATTTCCGCGGCAGTGTATTGACCAAGCACCAAATGATGTTCCATGTCTTCATGGGTTAATGGGCGCAAGCAGTGCAACACTTTCGCCACTTCATCACGCATGGAGTCCGCATTGATAATCGCCGGTGGCTCCATTGCCACCATCGCCAACACTTGCAACAAATGGTTTTGGAACATATCGCGCATTGCGCCGGAACCGTCATAATAACCCCCACGTTCTTCTACTCCGATAGATTCGGCACCGGTGATTTCCACATATTCAATAAAGTTACGGTTCCAAAGCGGCTCAAACCAACCATTAGAAAAACGCAACACAAGTAGGTTTTGTACGGTTTCTTTACCTAGATAATGGTCGATACGATAGATTTGGTGTTCCTCAAAGAAGCGATGAATTTGAACGTCCAACGCTTCCGCCGTTTTGCGATCATAGCCAAACGGTTTTTCTACAATCAGACGCTTCCAACCTTGTGTTTCTTTGTTTAATCCATGTTCGGCTAAACATTCCGGAATCACGCCGTATAAACTTGGCGGCGTGGATAAATAATATAAGGTGTTGCCGTTGGTTTTATAGTTTTCATGCAAGGCATCAAGGCGCGGAATCAGTTTGGCATAATCCGCTTTGTCTGAGGTGTTGACGGCTTGGTAATATAAATGACCACAAAATTTGGCTAAACACTCACTTTCCCCGCCTTCATGTTCGATCAGCGTTTGATACATTTTTTGGCGGAAAGATTCATCGTTTAATTCGGTACGCGCCACACCCAACACGGAGAAATTATCGCCCAGTCGATCAATTTTATAAAGATCATACAACGCCGGAATCAGTTTACGATAAGTTAAATCTCCGGATGCACCGAAGATAACGATACAACAATTTTCTGCTTTCATTTAGTTACCACATTAATGTTACGATTTAATAAATGCCCGTATGATAAGGAAAATCATCGGACATTTCTAATCACTCTGATAAATCGGAGTGAAAGATATTACCCCATGAAAAATCTCGCGTTACGCCCATCAAAAAGTCCGGATTGACGAAAGATTCTCGTTGATTGTAAGTCAACGGTTGATAATTTAAGTCAAAAACCACGCCGCCCATTTCCGCCAGCAAAATCTCTGCGGCAGCGGTATCCCATTCGCCGGTCCGTCCTAAGCGAATATAGCAATCACAGACCCCCTCGGCGACCAAGGTGCTTTTTAAGCCGCTGGAACCGTAAATATGGAATGCATAGTCAAAATTCGCACTTAAAATCGACCGCACTTTTTCCGCTGCAGTCGCAGAACCAACGGCAATGCGCAAAGGTCGGTCTGAAGCAATATGCCGAAACGCCAATTTACAGGGTTTTTCCTCTTGCAGTTTATACGCGCCAAATCCTTTCATGGCGTAATAGGTGTAGCCCAATATCGGCGCATGAATCACGCCCAACACCGGTTGATGATTTTTCACTAAGCTAATGAGCACGGAAAATTGATCGGTGCGATTAATAAATTGTTGCGTGCCATCAAGAGGGTCAATTAACCAATAGGACGCCCACGCCTGCCGCTCCGCAAGAGGAATATTGCAATTTTCTTCTGACAAAAGGGGAATATGCGGGGTAAGTGCGGTCAGTTTTTCCGTTAAAAATTGACTGGAAAACAAATCCGCTTCCGTCACCGGAGTATTATCCGCTTTGATCTGTACCGACACCGAATGTTGATAAAAACGCTGTAAATGCTCACCTGCCTGCTGAGCGATATGAATCACATCCTGTAATAACTGTGTGGTGAGAATAGGCATTGCATCCCCTCTTATTTTTTGTCGATTTATCTCTCTTTTGGCAACAGCAACGGGAGTGTCAACACGGAATAAAGCGCCATACCGCAACTAAATAATAAGGCGACATCTAATGCGCCACTATATAACCAAGTCCCAAAGGTCATCGATGTCTCGAATAAGGTCATGTAAATATATCCCGCAACATTGCTATAACAAAATGCAATAATCGCTGAAATCAGCACAATCGCAAACACATTATAACGGGTATAACGGTAGGCCTTCGCCCATAAGGCAATTAGAAATGCCGGAATGGTAGCGATAAAAAACGTGCTAGAAAAATAAAATACGATTAAATCGGTAACGGTAAATGTTTCATCGATATTATCGTTAAGACAAAACCCGATGATCATGCCCAAAATTTGCAGAATACACGGAAATACAATGAATGCTTTTAAGTAAGGAAATTTAGACGACATAAGAATTCCTGAGTAAAAAAATAGGCTATCAAAAGACAGCCTATTGTAGAGTAATTTTAGCGATTACGCAGATTTTTTTGCACGTAATACACGCAAGGTGAAAATGGTCACACCGGCGATAAATACGACTAAACCAAGCACTTCACCAATCGTATCCCAGTTTGCCAAATTCAAGGCCAATGGCGCCTCAGAACCGCCGGAAGTCACGGAAGCTGCAATGATAAACGCCAGCACAACCCCCATTAAGCTTTCGCCTACAATCAAGCCTGCCGCGAACAAGGTACCAAAACGCTCTGCTCGTTTGTTCACGTCTTTGTCGCCGCTACGCGCTGCATATTTGGCGATGTGGCGATTAATTAACCACGCCAAGAACGCCCCGGTAACAACCGGCATATTGATAGAAGGTGGTAAGTAGATACCAATCCCCACCGCCAATACCGGTAACGCAAAGGCTTTATTGCTTACTTTTTTCAAGAAACTGTCAATAATGATTAACACTGCCCCTAAACCTACACCGGTAAGAATATAAGTCCATTCTAATTTATTGGAAAAAATCCCTTGTGAAATGGTGGTCATCAACGTTGCTTGCGGTGCAGACAAGGCTTGTGACGGATCCATGTCAGGACGTGGTAATGCGCCGGTGAAACCGTAGGCGTGGTAAAGGATTTCCAATACCGGTGCAATCACTAATGCGCCCACGAAACAACCGATAATTAACGCCACCTGTTGACGCCAAGGCGTCGCTTCGACCAATAAACCGGTTTTTAAATCTTGCAGGTTATCGTTAGAAATGGTCGCTGTGGTTAACACAATAGACGCGGTAAACAAGGTCAGTGCAGTCAAGAATTTCTGTCCATCCGCCGTTTCAAATAAACCGGAAGCATTACCGATAGAAACCAGCACCAAAGAAATCACGATCACGGAAATAATCCCGATACCGGAAATTGGACTGGAAGATGAACCCACAAGCCCAGCCATGTAACCGGAGGCTGCCGCCACGAAGAAACCGATAAACACCGCTAAGAAGGTACAAACCACCACCAATAATAAGGCTAATTCCGGGGAAATCGGCGCAGTCGCGATAAAGTGATGTAATGAGATCACAATTAATGCCACAGTCGCAATAAGAATATAAATCATGGTTTTTGGTGAAAGGTCGATATCAATACGGTGATCCGACGCGTCTTGCGTGCCTTTCAACATACGGAAAGAATGCACCATGCCTTGCACCATCGGTTTCATCAGCATCAATAACGTCCAAATCGCCGCAATCCCGATGGTTCCCACGCCAATAAAACGGACTTTCGTTTTCCACATACTCATGGCATAGCCGGCAAGGGTCGTATCTGTCGGCAAATCACCGGACATGGTAAAGAATGGCACCGCTAAGCCCCAAGCAAAGAAAGTACCTAATAAAATGGCAATCCCGCCGACAATACCGATCAAATAACCCGCCCCTAATAAGGCTAAAGAAAAGCCCATCGGCAGTTGGAAGATGGCTTTGCCACCCGGACCGGTAAACCACGCGCTGGCACCATCTGCCATCAAGCGTAAACCGTTCGTTAAAAACGCCACAACGCTGGCAAAAATACCGCCATAAGCAATATCTTTCACGCCGCTGTCGGCATCAGAATCGTTGCCGGCTTTCAAAATTTCTGCCGCCGCAACGCCTTCCGGATAAGGTAAATCGCTATTTACCACCATGGCGCGACGCAATGGAATCGTGAACAACACGCCCAACGTACCGCCTGCCGCACAAATCAACATGGTTTGCCAAAACGGGAAGTCTTGCCAGTAGCCCATCATCAACAAGCCCGGCAACACGAAAATTACAGAAGAAAGCGTACCCGCAGAAGATGCTTGGGTTTGCACCATGTTGTTTTCCAAGATACTGGAATCTTTAAAGAATTTCAGTACCGCCATGGAAATGACTGCCGCCGGAATCGACGACGCAAACGTCATCCCCACTTTCAGACCCAAATAAACGTTAGATGCGGTAAACAACACCGTAATCAACGCCCCAAGGAACATCCCTCGGAAGGTCAACTCTTTTAAGTTTGTAGATTGCATAACATTACCTATTTTTTTAATAAAAAACGTTGCCACCTTGACAAAAAACCGGTGAATAATCAAGTTTCATTTAATATCTTTTTATTTTCATTAGAATTTATTTAAATAACCACAGCAATTATTCATAATTATTTAAATAATCCCGAAGTAAATAAAGTGCAGTCAGATTTTTCGCTTCATTGAATTCAGGGTCATACAATAATTCGTTAATGTTTGCCAACGGCACGCGTACCACTTGTAACGGTTCCGGCTCATCACCTTCCAGTTTGCTCGGATAAAAATTCTGTGCCAATAAAATGTGCATAGGATTATTCATGAAGCCAACGGATGAATTAATCGTGCGCAAATGTACCCAAGATGTTGCGCCTAAACCAATTTCTTCTTGCAACTCGCGATTGGCACTTTGTTCCGGCGTTTCACCGGCATCCATTCTGCCCTTCACAAATCCTAACTCATAGCGCTCTGTTCCCATGGCATATTCACGCACTAACAACATCTCCTCGCCATCAATCGCCACCACCATCACCGAGGCATATTTACCGGGGCGAAAACGTTCATAAGTGCGGTGCGTTCCGTTGGCGAATTTCAAATCCACCGATTGAATTTCAAATATCGTTGATTTTGCTACCGTTTTTATATTGAGAATGGTTGGTTTTTGTAACATTGTTCTCTTCTTCCCTTGTTTTACAAACCACTGAAATAGCGATACCATACCCCACTATTTTTACAAAGAAAAGGGGCCACAACAGGGATGGCGCAACAAAAATTTGACTGGCAAGCAATCGACACCGTGATTCTGGATTTAGACGGCACGCTAATCGATCTGTATTTCGATCATCGTTTCTGGAAAAAGGTGGTGCCGCAGGCGTATGCCGACAAATTCAAGCTTTCCGTGGAACAAAGCCGTGAACTGATCCATCGCCGTTATCAACAGGTGGAATTCAGTATGCAATGGTATTGCATTGATTTTTGGGCGAAAAATTTAGATTTACCGTTGCGCGAATTGTTACAACAACAGCGCGACTACATCAAAGTGCGGTCGGATGTGTATCCGTTTTTACAAGCCGCCCGCGAACGTCGCAAAAAATTAATTTTGCTCACCGACAGCCATCCGTTCAGTTTGGCAGAAAAATTAAAACACTGCGATTTAGCACCGCACTTTGATTTATTGCTCTCCAGCCATCAGTTTAATGCGCCCAAAGTGGAACAGGCTTTGTGGCAACGTTTGCAACAATTCACGCCATTCGATCCAAGCCGAACCCTTTTTATTGACGACACAGAACCGGTGTTAGATAGTGCTAAAAAATTTGGCATCGCCTACACCATCGGCGTGGAAAATCCGGACAGTACCTTGGCGGACAAATCCTTTGAGCGTCATTTCTCTGTCAAAAACTACCGCACTTTACTGTAAGGACGCAGCAACATGGCAAAACATTCTCAAATAGAAGAAAAAAAAGAAGCTGTGCGTTTGGACAAATGGCTGTGGGCAGCGCGTTTTTACAAAACCCGCACACTCGCCAAAGAAATGATTGACGGAGGCAAAGTCCATTACAACGGGCAACGTAGCAAACCGAATAAAATCGTAGAAGTGGGTGCCACCCTAAAAATACGCCAAGGCAGTGACGAAAAAGAAATCGTTGTGTTGGCGCTTTCCACCCAACGGAGAAGCGCACCGGAAGCACAGCTGCTTTACCGAGAAACGGAACAAAGCATTGCCAATCGAGAAAAACTTGCCATGGCACGCAAAATGAACGCGCTGTCCATGCCGCACCCTGATCGCCGCCCAGACAAAAAAGAACGTCGCGATTTACTTAAATTCAAACATCAAAACCAAGCATAAGCGCCACCTTGTAATCGAGAGAAACGCCCTTATATTTGGCGAACAACATTCAATTAGGAATAAAAGATGACCACTTATACTAAAGACAACGACCAACTTTATCGTTATCTATTCAAAGACCGCGCAGTGCGTGGCGAATGGGTACGCTTAAATCAAACGTTCAACGACACCTTAAACACCCATCATTACCCGCAAGCCGTGCGCAATTTATTAGGCGAAATGATGGTCGCCACCAGTTTATTGACCGCCACCTTAAAATTTAACGGCGACATCACTGTGCAAATTCAAGGCGATGGCCCTTTAAAACTGGCGTTAGTCAACGGCAACGATCAGCAGCAAATCCGTGCGCTTGCCCGTTTACAAGGCGATATTGATAACGGCATGACCCTGCACCAAATGATCGGTAAAGGCGTGTTGGTGATCACCATTGCACCGAAAGAAGGCGAACGCTATCAGGGAATCGTGCCCCTCGACAAACCCACTATCAGCGAATGTTTGGAAGACTATTTCGTCCGTTCCGAACAACTTCAAACACAACTGATTATCCGCAGTGGTGAATATGACGGCAAACCGGTCGCCGCCGGTGTGTTATTGCAAATCGTCCCGGATGGTTCAGGCTCACCGGACGATTTCGAACATTTAGCCACCTTAACCGCCACCATTAAAGACGAAGAGATTTTTGGTTTAAGCGCAGATGAATTATTGTACCGCTTATACCACGAAGAAACCGTTGAACTCTTCGCACCGCAATCGGTGACCTTCCACTGTGGCTGTTCGCAAGAACGTTCAGGCGCGGCCTTGTTGTTAATTTCAGAAGAGGAAATCGACCATATCCTCGCTGAACACCAAGGCACCATCGACATGCAATGCGAATGTTGTGGCACGCATTATTTCTTCAATAAAGAAACGATTGAGAAATTAAAAGCATCAAACCACTAACAAAAAATCCCGCAAATCAGTTTGCGGGATTTTTATGTTTCATGTTGCATTACGGCAATACGCTTTCTAATTGCCACAATTCGTTTAAAGCCTCGCGGCGGCGGATAAGATACGCTTTATCACCATCCACCATCACTTCCGCTGTTCTTGGGCGAGAGTTATAGTTGGAAGACATACTTGCGCCGTAGGCACCGGCAGATCGTTGGGCTAAATAATCCCCTTCCGCAATGGCAAGTTTGCGTTGTTTGCCGAGGAAATCGGAGGTTTCGCAAATTGGGCCGACCACATCATAGATTTTTTCTTCACGCACTAAAGTGCGGTCGATTTCTAAAATATTCATGTAGGCCTGATACAGTGCCGGGCGAATCATGTCGTTCATACCCGCATCCACAATGGCAAAATTGCGGCTTTCGTTAGATTTTAAATATTCCACTTTGGTGACTAAAATGCCCGCGTTGGCGGTAATGGCGCGCCCCGGTTCGACGATGATTTCTAGCTCACTGAATGCACTTAATTTTTCCCATAACGCTGTGGCGTATTCTGTCGGATGTGGCGGGGCTTCATCAGTGTAAGTCACGCCTAAGCCGCCGCCTAAGTCCAAGTGTTTTAAATGGATACCATCTTGTTTTAATTGTTCCATGAGCACAATTAAGCGATCTACCGCATCTAAAAAGGGTTGTAATTCCGTGAGTTGAGAGCCGATGTGGCAATCCATGCCGACAATTTTAATATTCGGTAAGGTAGCGGCTACTTTATAGACTTCACGAGCTTGTTCTACGCTCACGCCGAATTTATTTTCTTTTAACCCTGTGGAAATGTAAGGGTGCGTATGGGCGTCCACATCCGGATTTACGCGCAATGAAATCGGGGCGATTTTGCCCATTTCACCGGCGATTTGATTAATACGTAATAATTCCGCTTCCGATTCCACGTTGAAACAGCGAATATTGACTTCTAAGGCGCGGGCGATTTCTTGGCGGGATTTTGCGACGCCGGAAAAGACCACCTTGCCGGCGTCACCGCCAGCGGCAAGGACACGTTCTAATTCCCCTTGGGACACAATGTCAAAGCCCGAACCTAATTTTGCCATCACGTTTAAAATCGCAATATTCGGGTTGGATTTCACCGCAAAACACACCAAGTGCGGATGCTCGCCAAACGCGTTATTAAACGCGTGCCAATGGCGTTCAAGGGTGGCTCGGGAATAAACATACAATGGCGTGCCAAATTGTTCGGCCAATTGTTTGACCGGCAGATTTTCCGCCATGAGTTGATTGTTTTTATATTGAAAAAAATCCATAGAGTCGCCTATAAAAAGTTATTTGCTTGTTTTCTGAGCGCTGTCTTGTTCAGGAAAATATAATGGGCCTTTAACGCCGCAGCCGGTACTTAGCACACACAATGTGATGAGTAAAAATACGGAAATCAGTTTTTTCATTGGTTGTTCCTTGTGCTCAAATTAGACTGTTCTTTTTACCACTAAATCCGGCTTTGTGCTATCACAACGCACAGAAAATCTTTATAATTTCCGTCCTACTGTCATTTATTGGAGTGATTTTATGAATATCATCGAGTTTCATCAGAAAATCGAGCAAATTTGGGATGAAATTGAAGAGCAACTAGAAGCGCAAGATTGTGACGCCGATTGTGAACGCCAAGGCTCCGTGTTCACGATTACGCTTGGCGATCGCAGTCAAATAGTGATCAACAAACAAGAACCGTTGTTGGAATTATGGTTGGCGAGCCACAATGGCGGTTTCCATTTTGCCTATAAAAATGGACGTTGGGTCAGCAACGACGGCTTAGACTTCTGGCAAGCGCTAACCGAAGCGCTTGCTAAACATGGTGAGCAGGTGCAGCTCGGTTAATGAATCACCTGACCTCATACGAACCGATGAAAAGTGCGGTGGATTTTCTCGATAAATCGTCGGCAAAATCCACTGCACTTTATGCGACGGCAAAGAATGTGTTGCATTCGGTGTTCGGCTATCAAGCTTTCCGCAAAGGGCAAGAGGAAATTATCCAGGCGGCGCTGAACGGTCAGGACTGTTTGGTCATCATGGCGACAGGCACGGGAAAATCGTTATGCTACCAAATTCCAGCATTGTGTTTTGATGGGATGACCTTGGTGGTGTCGCCGTTGATTTCTTTGATGAAAGACCAAGTGGATCAGCTACGCGCTAGTGGTGTAGAAGCGGATTATTTAAACTCCTCGCAAACCTTTGAAGAACAGCAACAGGTGCAAAATAGGGCGATTTCCGGGCAGTTAAAATTGTTGTATTTGTCCCCGGAAAAAGTCATGACCAACAGCTTTTTCCAATTTATTTCCTTATGTCAGGTGAGCTTTATCGCCATTGATGAGGCGCACTGCATTTCCCAATGGGGGCACGATTTTCGCCCTGAATATACCCAACTTGGCGGCTTAAAAGGCAGTTTCCCGAATGTGCCGATTATGGCGCTGACAGCCACGGCAGACCCTACAACGCAACAAGATATTCTGCAAAATCTCCGCCTAAATCGACCGCACTTCCATGTAGGGAGTTTTGATCGCCCAAATATTCGTTATACCTTGGTGGAAAAATTTAAGCCGATGGAACAGCTGTGTCGTTTCGTGGTGGCACAAAAAGGCAAAAGCGGCATTGTGTATTGCAACAGTCGCAACAAAGTGGAACGCATTGCGGAGACCTTGTGCAACAAAGGGGTGCGGGCGGCGGCGTATCATGCGGGCATGGAAAATAGCTTGCGGGAAAGGGTACAACGGGATTTTCAGCGGGATAACATTCAAGTGGTGGTGGCGACGATCGCCTTCGGTATGGGGATTAATAAATCCAACGTACGTTTTGTGGCGCATTTTGATTTGCCGCGTAGCATTGAAGCCTACTATCAAGAAACCGGCCGAGCAGGGCGTGACGATTTGCCGGCAGAAGCGGTGTTATTTTACGACCCGGCGGATTATGTGTGGCTGAACAAAATGTTGATGGAAAAGCCGGAAACGCCACAACGCCAAATTGAACAGCATAAATTGCAAGCCATCGGCGAATTTGCCGAGAGCCAAACCTGTCGCCGTTTGGTCTTATTGAATTATTTCGGCGAACATCGTCAAACCGCCTGTCAAAATTGCGATATTTGTCTCGATCCACCGAAAAAATACGATGGGTTGTTGGACGCGCAAAAAATCATGTCGGCGATTTATCGTACCGGTCAATGTTATGGTGCTCATTATGTCATTGCCGTCTTGCGTGGCATGAATAATCAGAAAATTCGTGATCAGCAACACGACCAACTGAGTGTGTATGGCATCGGCAAAGAACACAGCACGGAATACTGGCAGTCAGTATTACGCCAGTTAATTCATTTGGGTTTTGTGCGCCAAATCATCGGCGAGTACGGTAACACGTTACAGTTAACGGAAAATGCGAAGCCGATTTTGCGGGGAGAGATGCCGTTGGAATTGGCGACGCCACGTCTATCGTCTATCGTTACCACTGCGATGATGCACAAAAGTGCGGTCGGTTCTTACGACAAAGATTTATTTGCACGTTTGCGCTTCTTGCGTAAGCAAATTGCCGATAAGGAAAATATTCCCCCGTATATCGTGTTTAACGATGCGACTTTGCAAGAAATGGCGCAGTACCAACCGGTTAGCAATATTGAGATGTTGCAAATTAACGGTGTTGGTACGATCAAATTGGAGCGTTTCGGACAAGCGTTTCTGTCTTTAATCCGCGAACATAAAAATGCTCGCGCAACTGAATAAGCCTACGTGCCGTTTAAGTGCAGTTATGTTTAGCTAATTGCGCAAAATTTTGCTATAATCCCGCCCAATTTTTTACGAATTACACAGAGAAGAATTATGTCAACAACTACTCCAGAAACTTATGGTGCAAACAGTATTAAAGTGCTGAAAGGGCTTGATGCGGTGCGTAAACGTCCCGGCATGTATATCGGTGACACAGACGATGGAACAGGTTTACACCATATGGTTTTTGAGGTGGTGGATAACGCCATTGATGAGGCCTTGGCAGGTTATTGCAGTGACATTATCGTGACTATTCATTCCGATAATTCCGTTTCCGTGCAAGATGACGGGCGCGGTATTCCGGTAGATATTCACCCGGAAGAAGGTGTTTCTGCCGCAGAAGTCATTATGACGGTTTTGCATGCGGGCGGTAAATTTGACGATAACTCCTATAAAGTCTCCGGCGGTTTGCACGGTGTGGGCGTGTCTGTGGTTAATGCATTGTCTGATAAATTACAACTGACTATTCGCCGTCAAGGCAAAGTGCATGAACAATTTTATCGCCTTGGCGATCCCGTTGCTCCGTTAGCGGTCATCGGCGAAACCACCCAAACCGGTACCACCGTGCGTTTCTGGCCAAGCCCGACTATCTTCACTAATATTGAATTTGAATACGATATTTTAGCCAAGCGTTTAAGAGAATTGTCTTTCTTAAACTCCGGCGTTTCCATTCGTTTAATTGACGAACGCACCGACAAACAAGACCATTTTCATTATGAAGGTGGTATTCAAGCGTTTGTGGAATATATCAATCGTGGTAAAACGCCAATCCACCCGAAACCGTTCTATTTCTCTGCAGAAAAAGACGGCATTGGCGTGGAAATTGCGTTGCAATGGAACGATGGTTATGCAGAAAACATTTACTGCTTTACCAACAACATTCCACAACGCGATGGTGGTACGCACTTGGCAGGTTTCCGCGGGGCGATGACCCGTACGTTGAATAACTACATGGAAAACGAAGGCTACACCAAAAAATCTAAAGTGGCGACTTCCGGTGATGATGCCCGTGAAGGCTTGGTGGCCGTGATTTCCGTGAAGGTACCGGATCCAAAATTCTCTTCTCAAACCAAAGACAAATTGGTTTCCTCCGAAGTAAAAAGTGCGGTGGAATCTTTGATGAACGAGTATTTGCAAACCTATTTGTTGGAAAATCCAAACGATGTAAAAATCATCGTGACCAAAATTATTGATGCGGCACGTGCCCGTGAAGCCGCACGTAAAGCGCGCGAAATGACTCGTCGTAAAGGCGCACTAGACTTAGGCGGCTTGCCGGGTAAATTGGCGGATTGTCAGGAACGTGATCCGGCATTATCCGAACTTTATATCGTGGAGGGTGACTCTGCGGGCGGTTCGGCAAAACAAGGGCGTAATCGTAAAAACCAAGCAATTCTGCCGTTAAAAGGGAAAATCTTGAACGTGGAAAAAGCCCGCTTTGATAAAATGTTATCTTCTGCGGAAGTGGGTACATTGATTACGGCGCTAGGTTGCGGTATCGGTCGTGACGAATATAACCCGGATAAATTGCGTTATCACAGCATTATTATCATGACCGATGCGGACGTGGATGGTTCACACATTCGTACGTTGTTATTAACCTTCTTCTATCGTCAAATGCCGGAGCTGATTGAACGCGGTTATGTGTATATTGCCCAGCCACCGTTGTATAAAGTGAAAAAAGGCAAACAAGAGCAATACATTAAAGACGATGAAGCCATGGCGGAATTTGAATTGGCGATTGCGTTGGAAAATGCGGCACTTTATGTGAATGACAATGCACCGGGCATGCAAGGTGTGGCGTTACAAAATCTCGCTTCCGAATATCTTGCAGTACAAAAAATGACGACCCGCTTGAGCCGTTATTATCCGGAAAGTGTGTTGAAAGAATTGATTTATCAACCGGCGTTGACCACAGCGTTAATGCAACAGGAAAGTGCGGTCAATTCTTGGGCTGATTATTTAGTTGCTTCTTTAAATGGAAAAGAAACTGACGGCAGACATTATAGCTATCGTTTGCAATTCAATGCTGAACGAAACTTACATGAAGTGGTATTAACAGTAAGAACACACGGGATTGATACGGATTATTTCTTGAACTTCCAATTTGTGACCGGTAATGAATATGCCCGCTTAATTGCATTGGGTGAAAAATTGGTCGGCTTATTAGAAGAAAATGCTTATGTTATGCGTGGTGAACGTAAAGTTGCAGTAACTTCTTTTGAGCAAGCGATTGAATGGTTAATGAAAGAATCTCGCCGTGGTTTGATGATTCAACGCTATAAAGGGTTAGGTGAAATGAACCCGGAACAGCTTTGGGAAACAACAATGGATCCAAACACTCGCCGCATGTTGAAAGTGTCTATCAAAGATGCGGTGGCGGCAGATCAGTTATTCACCACCTTAATGGGGGATGAAGTAGAGCCTCGTCGCGAATTCATTGAAAGTAATGCGTTAAGAGCGAATTTGGATATTTAAAACAGCCTATTGCGTTTTATCCTGTTCACACAAGCATAGAAAAGCCGGCAATATCGCCGGCTTTTTTACATTATGAATGTTTCCATTAACCTTGCAATGACACTCGTTTCATATCTTTCATGTAACCACGTAATTCTTGACCGATTAATTCTACCGGGTGATTGCGGATTGCATCGTTCACATCGCGTAAGGTGATGTTGTCGATTTCCACGGTTGGTGTCGGTTCACCGATGTCGCCTTTGCGTAAAGTCGGCACCAATGCTTTTTGCATAATCGGGCCGGCAACGTTAGCAAATAAGTAGTTACCGTATTCTGCCGTGTCGGAAATCACTACATTCATTTCATATAAACGTTTACGCGCAATCGTGTTGGCGATTAACGGCAATTCGTGTAAGGACTCGTAGTAAGCGGATTCTTCGTAAATGCCGCTGGCTACCATGGTATCGAATGCCAATTCCACACCGGCTTTCACCATCGCAATCATTAACACGCCATGGTCGAAATATTCTTGCTCACTGATTTTGCCCTCATATTTCGGTGCGTTTTCAAAAGCGGTTTTGCCGGTTTCTTCACGCCATTTTAAGAGGTTGGCATCACCGTTTGCCCAGTCTTCCATCATCACACGGGAGAATTCGCCGCTGATGATATCGTCCATGTGTTTGGCAAATAAGAACGCCAATTCTTCTTTGATTTGTTCTGCTAACTCGAACGCACGCAATTTTGCGCTGTTGGACAAGCGATCCATCATCAATGTGATGCCGCCTTGTTTTAAGGCTTCGGTGATGGTTTCCCAACCGTATTGCACTAATTTGCCCGCATAAGCCGGATCTTTGCCGTCAGCCACTAATTTGTCGTAGCAAATGAGAGAACCTGCTTGCAACATACCGCAAAGGATGGTTTGTTCACCCATTAAGTCGGATTTGACTTCCGCCACGAAAGAGGATTCTAACACGCCTGCACGATGACCACCGGTTGCCGCCGCCCAAGCTTTGGCGATTTCTAAACCTTCGCCTTGTGGGTCATTTTCTGGGTGCACGGCGATCAAGGTCGGCACGCCAAAACCACGTTTGTATTCTTCACGTACTTCTGTACCCGGGCATTTTGGTGCCACCATTACGACGGTGATGTCAGGACGAATTTGCTCGCCCACTTCAACAATGTTTAAACCATGGGAATAGCCCAATGCCGCACCTTTTTTCATCAACGGCATCACATCAGCAACCACTTTGGAATGTTGTTTGTCCGGGGTGAGGTTAATGACTAAATCGGCGGTTGGAATCAGTTCTTCATAAGTGCCCACTTTAAAGCCGTTTTCAGTGGCACGTTGGAATGACGCACGTTTTTCTGCGATGGCTTCCGGACGTAATGCGTAGCTGATGTCTAGACCAGAATCACGCATATTTAACCCTTGGTTTAACCCTTGTGCACCGCAACCTACGATCACGATTTTCTTGCCTTTCAAAAAATTCGCTTCCGTTGCGAACTCACTGCGATCCATAAAACGGCAACGACCTAATTGATCTAATTGTTGGCGTAAGTTTAAGGTATTGAAATAATTAGCCATGATATTTTCCTTTTGTGTGGGAGTGTTTGTTTAGGTTTGGGTGATTATAGGGTGTTTTTGTGTTGCGTAAAGTGATATTATTGGGATTTTGTGTTGCGGTTTTTGCAATTACATATGGTGCTAGGGATTTCGCCCTAGGGCGACCTACTTTTTACTGCGCTACGCTTGCACTTCGTGTCGTTGGCAAAGCCAACGTTCAAAATCTAAGGATTTTGTCTTTGCTTGTGCAAAGTAAAAGTAGGCAAAAAGAAAGCACACCCCAGCTTCACCGCTGTTCTTCGCTTGGTTGTAATTTTTTTAACGGAAATTTTCGAACTCACCGCAAGCGGTTCAAACAGGCGAAAATTTCCTAAAAATTACAAGTCGCTCAGGCGGTTCAGATGGGGCCTAAATTTGTCCGAGTATTATTAACGTTAAAGTGCGGTTAATTTTTTAAGTGTTTTTATTTGAAATAACGATTTTAAAATCGATCCTATTTTTAGAATGATGCTCAGAAAAATGGGGCCCCGTGTAAGACGCCATTATGGAAATGCAATTTTTAGCTAAATTTCGCTTTGTTTGAGCGAAGCGAGTTCGAAATTTAGCGTCAAGAAAATTGCATTGAAATAAGGTCAAGCGGCTTATCCGGGGTGCCTTTTCTTTTGGTTCGTTTTCTTTGGGCAAGCAAAGAAAATGAACTCGTACTCAACGACGTTGAGTACGAAACCCAAATCAAACTTAAGCAAAACAAATATTATGAACTTTAACGATCTCAAAATCTTCATCACCCTCACCCAAACCCAAAACTTCGCCAAAACGGCGGCGTTGCACCATATGTCGCCGTCAACCTTGTCCCGTCAAATTCAAAAAATCGAAGAAGAATTGGGGCAGCAACTTTTGTGGCGGGATAATCGACAGGTGTCGTTAACGCCGAATGGTGAGGTGTTTTTGGCGTTTGCACAGCAGCAGTGGCAGAATTGGATGCTATTTCAACAGCAGTTGCATACCCAAGAGGAAGAGCTTAGCGGGGAACTCAAATTGTATTGCTCGGTGACGGCGGCGTATAGCCATTTGCCGGGGATTTTGGATAAATTCCGTGCACATTATCCGAAAGTGGAAATTCAACTGACCACAGGCGATCCGGCGCAGGCGGTACATTTGGTCCAGGCGCAGAAGGTGGATTTGGCATTAGCGGGGAAACCGCCGGTATTGCCAAGTGCGGTGACATTTCATTATATCGATGATATTGCGTTGTCGATGATTGCGCCTCGTGTGGCATGTTCGGCGACGCAGTTATTACAGCAAGATCCCATCAATTGGCAACAGGTTCCTTTTATCTTGCCGTTAGACGGCATGGCACGGCAGCGGATTGAAGAATGGTTTAAACAAAAAGGCATCAACCACCCGAAAATCTATGGCACCGTGGCGGGGCATGAGGGCATTGTGTCCATGGTGGCATTGGGCTGTGGTTTGGCATTATTGCCCGACGTGGTGATTAAAAATAGCCCGTTGAACAGCCAAATTTCTACCTTGCAGTTAGAGGAACCGATACCCCCTTTTGAACTCGGTGTTTGCGCCTTGAAGCCTGCCTTAGAACGCCCTTTAGTGCGTGCATTTTGGCAGTTATTAGCGTAAAGTGCGGTCATGATTTAAGGAGTTTTTATGCTAAAAGGCGTTGCGTTTTCTTTATTTGCCTCTCTGCTGTTTGGCTACATGTATTATTTTTCTACGCTGTTGCTGCCTTTGAGTGGCACAGATATTTTCGGTTATCGCATTGTATTTACTTTGCCTTTTGTGGCGGCTGCTGTGATTTTGTTTAAACAAAAAATGGCGCTGATTGCCCATTTAAAACGTATTCAAAGACAACCGCACTTTGCGTTGGCTTTTCTCTTTACCGGTGCGTTGATGGGCTTTCAAATGTGGCTATTTTTGTGGGCACCTAATAATGGTAGCTCGTTGAGTGTTTCTTTTGGTTATTTATTGCTGCCTTTAGTGATGGTAGCGGCAGCGCGAATTATTTTTAAAGAACGGATTTCACGCATTAAGTTCTTAGCCGTACTGATTGCCGCCGTGGGGGTGATTTCCAACATTGCCTTAAAAGGGGAAATTTCCTGGGAGGCGTTGGTAATTTGCGTGGGATATACCTCTTACTTTGTGGTACGACGAATGTGGAAAATCACCGATCTTGCGGCATTCTTCTTAGAAATGTTGACCCTTTTGCCATTTTGTATTTACTTCGCCTGGCAAGTGGATATTGCCCAAGTACAACAAAGCAATCCAAATATTTTGGTTTTATTGCTACTGCTTGGCTTAATTAGCGGCACGGCACTTAATTCTTACATTCTTGCCAGCAATCATTTGCCGATGAATTTGCTGGGCTTACTTGGTTATGTAGAGCCTTGCCTGATGGTGGGAATTTCCTTATTAATTGGTGAAAAGATTGATGCGCAAAGTTATCCGCTGTTTATTTGTTTGGTCCTTGCCATGCTCTTGATTATCACAGATGGCATTCTACAAGCGAAAACGCGCCAATAGTCTTATAACTGTTCAAATAATGGCGTAATATTTGGCATTACGCCTCGCCATAAATAAAATGAATGCGCTGCTTGCGCTAACAACATGCCGAAACCGTCGCTTCGGTTTTGCACGCCTAACGCACCACAGCGTGCCAAAAACGGCGTGTCTTTTTGTCGGTCATATTGCATGTCATAAACCGCTTTTGCTTCACGTAGAATCTCATCGTTAATTGCCACTGTGCCGCCGTGTAAACCTGAGGAGGTTGCATTGATAATCACATCAAAGGATTGCGTGGGAAGTTGACTCAGTTCTACGGCACGAATATTGCCGTAAGGCGAAAATTTTTCTGCCAACAGTTGCGCTTTGGCTAAAGTGCGGTTGGCAATCACAATGTTTTGCTGTGCATATAAAAGCGGTAACAATACGCCTTTTGTGGCACCGCCTGCGCCTAAAATGAGTAGGGTTTGATTCGGCTTAAGCCAATTCAGTCGTTGCAAATCCGTCACCAGTCCTGCGCCATCGGTGTTGTCCGCATACAGCGTGCCATCGTCTAATTTCTTCAACGTATTGCAGGCTTCCGCCATCAAACAACGCTCACTGTGTGCATCTGCCAGCTTGAACGCGCGTTCTTTGAAAGGCGAGGTGATATTACATCCAGCGGCACCCTGCGCAAAAAACGCCAATAATTGCCGTTCAAAATTCTGTTCGTCGCCTAACATGGCGTCGTATTGCACGTGTTGTGTGGTTTGTTCGGCAAAAATGCGATGAATTTGCGGCGACTTGCTTTGAGCAATCGGGTTGCCCCAAACGGCATATAACATAATTTATCCTTGACGAAAAACTTGGTTGGTGAAAATGTCGCGAATTTCGGACGGATTTACTGCGCCGCCTACAGGCATATCCAGCACCGGAAAATCCGTGCCGAATTGTTGTGTCACTTCTTGTGCTGTGCGGCAAGGCGGCCGTCCGGTTAAGTTGGCGCTGGTGGAGGTGAGAGCAAAGCCCGCCTGTTCGCATAACAGCTTAACGGCAGGGTGTTGGCTGATGCGCACCGCAATACTGTTAAAATCGCCGGTAAGAAATTTGGGCGTCGTCGTTTTTGCCGGGACGACCCATGTGGTTGGTCGATCATATTGCGTAGTTAAGCGTTGCCAATGCGGTTCCATCAAACGGCTTTTATCTATAAAAGGCAACAAAAAATCCGTGCTTGGCGCAATTAAAATCAGCCCTTTTGACATCGGGCGCTGTTTTAAAACAAGTAAATTTTCCACCGCACTTTGGCTGTTTGGATTACAACCTAAGCCAAAAACCGCTTCGGTGGGGTAGGCAACGACTTGCTGATTTTTTAAATGGTTAACAATCTCTTGTAAATTCATGAGGTTACTCGGTCGTAAAAATGTGGCGGCAGGTTTTATTCACACATTGCCAAGTGTGTTGTTTGCCCTGTTGTTTTTTTAATAAGGCTAAATTGCCATGGCATTGCGGGCAATCCACTAAATAAGGTTTAGTTGGCACGGAAAACTTACAATGCGGAAAACGGTTGCAGGCGTAAAATAGCTTGCCGGCACGACCACGCCGCGCCACTAACTGCCCTTCTTGACATTCCGGGCAAGGTACGTGTTCTTCCGTTTCCTCTTCTGCTTCCTCATGCACCACAAAATGACATTCCGGATAATTACTACAGCCGATAAACATGCCGAAATGCCCTTGTTTTAACGCCAATAAATGGCCGCATTGAGGGCAGGTTTGTTCCAATATTTTGAGGGTTTTTACTTCGTTGGAAGTCTGTAACGGTTTTAAATAATCACATTGCGGATAGGCAGAACACCCGAGAAACAGTCCCTTTTTCCCTTGTTTTATTTGCAACAACGCACCGCACTGCGGGCAGTGTTCCTCGTGTTTGGTAGGCTGAAATAAAGGTTGGTTCATGGCATGCCCTAAAAGTGCGGTGATTTTTCTCGACAAATATTAAAATGGTTCGAGCATCATTCTACCGCAAGTTTTGCGCCTTTCGCCACCCACGAAATGAAAAAGCAAAAGGTCGGCAAAGGCCACGGATTTCCTTTATACTAACGCCCAATATCAGGAGGGAATTTGCATTGGATATTGATTTAAATGTGTTATTGGGCGTTTGCGTCGCATTGAGCGTGCTTTGCCTTATTTTACTTTTTGTCAGCGCGCGCCGGAAACGGGATAGCCTAGAATTACAACAGGATTTAAATAAAAACATTGAGGATTTTAATCGCTTATTAGAAAAATTTGATGCCGTTACTGCCCGTAAAAATCAATTAGAACAAGAGGTAGTGAAAGCGCAAACCACGGCGGATGGACTACAAATTCGCTTAAATGAACGGGATGAAAAAGTACAGTATTTGCAAACGGAACTAAACGAAGAACAGGCGCGCCATTCCGCCATCGCAGAACAAATAACGACGCTGAAAGAACGTTTTGGTGTGGCATCGGCACAGGCGGACAGCTTGCGCGGACAACTTGCGCAAAGCCAAGCGCAGATTGTCCGCAAAGAAGAATCGCTGGCAAATTTAACGGAAAAACACACCGCACTTTCGCAGGAACTGGCGGAATTGAAAACCACGTTAACGGAAAAAGAAAAGCATTTTGTCGAGCAGCAACAACATGTTGAACAAACCAAACAGCAGCTCAATACGGAATTTCAAAACCTCGCGAATCGTATTTTAGAAGAGAAAAGCCAGCGTTTTCAGCAAACGAACCAAGCATCGATGGACAGCTTGTTAAAGCCATTCCGTGAGCAAATTGAAAGCTTCCAAAAACGGGTGAATGAAATTCATTCGGAATCCCTTAAGGGCAACGCGGGCTTGGAAGCAGAAATTAAGAAAGTGTTGGAAATCGGTTTGAGTATGTCGCAACAAGCGAACAATTTGACTTCCGCTCTGAAAGGGGAAAAGAAAACCCTTGGTAACTGGGGGGAAATGCAGTTGGAGCGGGCGCTGCAATCTGCCGGCTTGGTGGAAGATGAACATTACACCGCACAGGCGCATTTTAAAAACGAAGAAGGCAAGCGCAATTATCCCGACTTTATTCTTAACCTACCGGATGAGAAACATTTGATTATCGACAGTAAAATGTCGCTTAACGCCTATGAAAGTGCGGTCTGTGCAGAAGATGAAATCGAACGTCAGGCGTTTCTGCGCGAGCATATTAAGGCGTTGCGTAATCACATCGACGACTTATCCCGCAAAGATTACAGCAACCTTATCGGCGTGCGTAGCCCGAATTTCGTGTTGATGTTTATTGCCGTGGAACCGGCTTACATTGAAGCCTTAAAAATGGACCCGAGTTTGTTCGGTTATGGTTATGACAAAAATGTCATTATGGTGTCACACACCACGCTGATGCCGATTTTACGCACGGTGGCGAATCTGTGGCGGGTGGAGCGCGGTAATGCGGAAGCCCGTGAAATCAGCGAAAAAGCCGGCGACATTTACAACCAAATCTGCTTACTCGCAGAGCGTTTGGCGAAAGTGGGAAACAGCCTTTCCACCGTCAGTTCGCACTACAACAGTGCTGTCACGGCGCTCGTGGGGCAACAGGGCTTGATGGGCAAAGTGGAACGCTTTAAAGCACTTTCTGCCAAAGCCAACAAAACCATGCCCGATATCGAACCGCTGCATCATGATTTTGAAACGGAACGGTTGTTGCTGAATAAAGAAAAAACAGAGAACGAACCTAAAGAAAGCCTAGAAAGCACATAGAAAAATGTACAAAAAAATGCCGCACTTTAATAAATTACATTAAAGTGCGGTTTATTTTAAGACCAAACCACGCATGGAACGTGATTTCGCCCTTTCGGGTATTCATGATTTCGTGTAACAAGCTGCACGCTACGATTCTTGTTGCACGAATAATTAACCTCGATGCGCAATTCACGATTTCGTACGTAGCGTGCATCTTGATGCACGACCAAACCACGCACGGAACATTATTTAACCCTTTCGTGTATTCACGATTTCGTGCAACAAGTTGCACGCTACGATTCTTGTTGCACGAATAATTAACCTCGATGCGCAATTCACGATTTCGTGCGTAGCGTGGATCTTGATGCACGACCAAACCACGCACGGAACATTATTTAACCCTTTCGGGTATTCACGATTTCGTGCAACAAGTTGCACGCTACTCTATAGATCCTTATCGTGTTGAAAAACTTTTCATTAATTGACCGCACTTGGTGCAATGCCTTTCTTCCGGCGGCTATTTTTCACCGTAGAAATTGGCTCAAGTTTGACAAACTCTACACCGGTCGGTGGATTTTCCAATGCAATAGTTAGCACTTCATCAATGGTTTCTACTGCGTGAATGTTCAAATCACGTTTAGCATTTTCCGGAATCTCTTCCAAATCTTTCACATTATCTTTTGGAATAATGACAGTTTTAATACCGCCACGGTGAGCTGCCAGCAATTTTTCTTTTAAACCGCCAATTGGTAATACTTTGCCACGTAGGCTGATTTCACCTGTCATCGCCACTTCCGATTTCACCGGATTACCGGTTAAACAGGACACTAATGCGGTGCACATAGCAATCCCGGCACTCGGGCCATCTTTTGGTGTTGCACCGTCCGGAACGTGGATATGAATATCACGTTTTTCATGGAATTCAGGATTAATGCCCAATTTGTCTGCACGGGCGCGTACGACAGTCATTGCCGCTTGAATGGATTCTTTCATGACATCCCCCAAGGAGCCAGTGTAACTGAGTTTGCCTTTGCCCGGCACGGAGGCGGTTTCAATCGTCAGTAAATCGCCGCCGACTTCCGTCCATGCCAAACCAGTGACTTCGCCAACACGATTTTGCGTATCTGCACGACCAAATTCAAAGCGTTTCACACCAAGGTAATCGTGTAGATTTTTCGCCGTCACTTTGATGGATTTTAATTTCTTATCTAACAGTAAGGTTTTTACGGCTTTACGGCAGATTTTCGATATTTCACGTTCTAAATTACGCACACCGGCTTCACGAGTGTAATAGCGGATAATATCCACGATCGCACTGTCATCAATGGTTAATTCACCGGCTTTTAATCCGTTGCGTTCCATTTGTTTGTTGATCAAATGGCGAGTGGCGATATTCAGTTTTTCATCTTCTGTATAACCGGATAAACGAATCACTTCCATACGGTCTAATAATGGCGTTGGAATGTGCATGGAGTTTGAGGTCGCTACAAACATGACATCGGATAAATCGTAGTCCACTTCCAAATAATGATCGTTGAAATGGGCATTTTGTTCCGGATCCAATACCTCTAATAAAGCAGAAGCTGGATCGCCACGCATATCAGAAGACATTTTGTCGATTTCATCTAACAAAAAGAGCGGGTTTTTTACACCGACTTTTGCCATTTTTTGAATCAATTTGCCCGGCAAGGAACCAATATAGGTTTTCCGGTGACCACGAATTTCCGCTTCATCACGCACGCCGCCTAATGCCATGCGCACATATTTACGCCCAGTTGCATTGGCAATAGATTGTCCTAAAGAAGTTTTACCGACACCAGGGGGACCTACCAAGCAAAGAATTGGCCCTTTTAATTGATTTAAACGGGTTTGCACGGCAAGGTATTCCAAAATACGCTCTTTCACGCGTTCCAAACCGTAGTGATCGGCATCTAAGATTTCTTGCGCTTTGGCGAGATCTTTTTTCACTTTGGAGCGTTTATGCCAAGGCACTTGAATCATCCAGTCAATATAACTGCGCACAACAGTGGCTTCAGCCGACATTGGCGACATCATTTTCAGTTTTTGCAATTCAGCTTCGACTTTTTCACGAGCTTCCAAAGGCATTCTTGCCTCTTCAATTTTTTGACGAAGCTGTTCAATTTCACTTATCGCATTTTCTTCTTCGCCAAGCTCTTTTTGAATGGCTTTAATTTGTTCGTTTAAGTAATAATCGCGCTGACTTTTTTCCATTTGTTTTTTCACGCGACTACGAATGCGTTTTTCCACCTGTAATAGATCCGCTTCGGACTGCATTAAACCCAACAAATACTCAAAACGTTCCACTACATTGGTCATTTCTAATACGGTTTGTTTTTGGGCAACGGAAACCGGTAAATGGGAGGCTAAGGTGTCACTTAATTGTTCCAAATTTTCAATTTGTTGAAGTGCGGAAAGAATATCCGGCTGTACTTTCTTGTTCAAATTCACATAGTTTTGGAATTCATCTAAGGCTGCTTTGTGAACAACTTGTAATTCTTTTTTATTGCCAAGCGTACTTTCAATCGGCTTAATTTGCGCTTGAAAATGTTCACCGGTATCTTCCAATTGATAGATCTGTGCACGTTGCTGTCCTTCCACTAACACTTTCACGGTGCCGTCCGGCAGTTTGAGCAACTGGATAATATTGGCAATGGTGCCGACATCGTATAAATCATCAATACCGGGTTCTTCCAATTCCGGCTGTTTTTGCGATACTAACAATAACTGCTTTCCATGATTCATCGCCTCATCAAGGCTATGGATAGATCTTGGTCTTCCCACAAATAACGGCATCACCATATAAGGAAACACAACGACATCGCGCAATGGCAATACCGGTATGGTTTGTAATTCTGATTTTTTTGTTCTCATCGCATACTCTCTTTTCTATTCTGCTAATTTGGCTCTATATGGAGATGATTTCGTTAAATTCAAGATTTAGAAAAAAAATCTACCGCACTTAATTCACGCTTTCACCATATTCTCAATTGCCATGCAACCGTTTAAATGAACGGATTGATTCTAGAGGAAAGCGCGGTATAATTCTATGGTTTCATCATATTTTATAGACTGACCGCATGTGTTTTAGCTAAATTAGCGTAACATTCAACCGCACTTATTCACCACTGAATAAGTGCTTTTTTGTTTTGATAAATTGGTCGGCTTTGTATTCAAAAGCGTTTTCGCTTATACTACACCGCAATTTTTAACGCAAATCACAGGAAATATTATGGGTTTCTTAACAGGTAAACGTATTTTAGTTACAGGTCTCGCCAGCAATCGTTCTATCGCCTACGGCATTGCAAAAGCAATGAAAGAGCAAGGCGCAGAATTAGCTTTCACTTATTTAAATGAAAAATTACAACCGCGTGTTGAAGAATTTGCCAAAGAATTCGGCGCAAACATCGTGCTTCCGTTAGACGTTGCCACCGATGAAAGCATTCAAAACTGCTTCGCAGAATTAAGCAAACATTGGGATAAATTCGATGGTTTTGTACACGCCATCGCCTTCGCACCGGGCGATCAATTAGATGGAGACTATGTGAATGCGGCAACCCGTGAAGGTTATCGTATTGCCCACGATATCAGTGCCTACAGTTTCGTGGCGATGGCACAAGCGGCACGTCCGTATTTGAATCCAAATGCAGCATTATTAACGCTGTCCTACTTAGGTGCAGAACGTGCGATTCCAAACTACAACGTGATGTGTTTAGCCAAAGCCTCTCTTGAAGCGGCAACCCGCGTGATGGCAGCTGATTTGGG
>NZ_CABFLM010000055.1 GCF_901873365.1 uncultured Aggregatibacter sp. | reverse complement strand
GGTCGGCGAGATAGGATTTGAACCTACGACCCACTGGTCCCAAACCAGTTGCGCTACCAAACTGCGCTACTCGCCGATGGGGTGGCTAATGGGACTTGAACCCACGACAACCGGAATCACAATCCGGGGCTCTACCAACTGAGCTATAGCCACCATATTTAATGAGTTGAACTCGCATGACCTTTGGCGCGCTCGACAGGATTTGAACCTGCGACCTTTGGCTCCGGAGGCCAACGCTCTATCCAACTGAGCTACGAGCGCTAGAAGCGTCGTTGCGGGGCGTATATTAAAAGTTTAAAAAGTGCTTGTCTAGTTTTTTTTTATAAAAATTTATCACTAGCTATTTTTTTAGCCAAAATGAATATAATTTATAAAATTTCTGGTTATTTTTTATTTAACTCTAACTTTTTAGTGAAAAATTTAACTTCTATTTAATTTTAGTGCGTTTAGCCGCACGACGTTTCATTCGACGTATCCAGCGGGTAATCTTCCATGCTTTCGTAATAGAATAAGAATAGAGGAAGAAGAGAATAATGAATGCAATAAACATGATCCATTCATTAATATAGTAAATTTCCCCTAAAATCCCAAAGCAGGCGCACAATGCCGCAACAAAGGTAATTAACAAAAACGCCTGACGGGAAGTTAAGCCTGCACGCACCATCAAATGATGGACATGCAAGCGGTCCGGACGGAATGGACTCTTCCCTTTTCTTAAACGACGATAAATAATCGCCACCATATCCACCAACGGAATAGCAATCACCCAAAGTGCGGTCACCGGATTCATCGGATGACCTTTGCCTTGCGTACTTAGCAACAGAATCCAAATAATCGTAAAACCGATCAACGTACTGCCGGCATCACCCATGAAGACTTTAAATTTCGGTCCCAACGGAATCCCCAGATTCATCATTAAATAAGGAATCGTTGCAATAATTAAGCCAAAACTCCAATAAGCCAAATCCATTTGCCCATCGCGATACATCAAAATACCGATCGCAGCGAAAGAAACACAAGACAACCCACCAAGCAAACCGTCAATACCATCGATCATATTAAATGCATTAATGATACCGATGGTCGCCAACACGGTAATAATTAAGCCGATAGATCCTAACGTGAGCTGGAATGGCCCTAAAATTTGCCCTAAATGATCGAGGTAAACATTCCCCATATCGATCATGAGAATGGCTAAAAATGCCTGAACGCCTGCGCGCAAGAAAGGGCTAATGTCATAACGGTCATCAATAATGCCCATTAATAGCAAGACTAAAATACTGAATAAATAAAGATAAGGTAAACGCGTTTGATCCCACTGCATGAGATAAAAACAAAGATTCCCCATAAACAATGAAATGCCGCCAATTAACGGAATTGCGCCTTGATGGCGTTTACGATAGTTAGGTTTATCCACCAAACCGATTTTAATAGCAACAGGGCGCATCACAAGTAAAGTTAAAAGTGCCCCAAGAAATGTAACAAATAACGTCAATAACATAGGTTTTCCCATGAAAATAAAATGCGCAAAGGATATCACAAAGGTAAAAGGCTACATAAATATTTTTACTCACCTTCCTTTTTTTCAGTACAATAAAGCACTTTTTTGTATATAAGGATAAAAACGATGGCAAATTCAACCGCACTTTTCTCCCGCGCTCAGCATGTTATTCCGGGCGGCGTTAATTCACCGGTTCGCGCTTTTAACGGTGTCGGCGGCACACCGGTCTTTATTGAAAAAGCACAAGGCGCTTATATTTATGACACAGACGGTAAACAATATATCGACTACGTAGGGTCTTGGGGCCCGATGATTTTAGGACACAATCACCCCACTATTTTAAATGCCGTGATGAAAACCGCACAAAACGGCTTGAGTTTCGGCGCACCGACACCGTTGGAAATCGAACTCGCCGAATTAGTGTGTGAACTTATCCCTTCAATTGAAATGGTCAGAATGGTGAGCTCCGGCACCGAAGCTACGATGTCAGCCATTCGCTTAGCCCGTGGCTATACAAATCGAGATAAAATTATCAAATTCGAAGGTTGCTATCATGGTCATGCGGATTCCTTATTAGTCAAAGCCGGTTCCGGCGCATTAACATTGGGACAACCTAACTCCCCGGGTGTGCCGGCAGATTTTGCCAAACACACGCTCACCTGTATCTATAACGACATCGACTCTGTCAAACAAGCCTTCGAGCAATATCCTGACGACATCGCTTGCGTGATTGTCGAACCGGTCGCAGGCAACATGAACTGTGTTCCACCCAAAAATGATTTTCTGCAAGGGTTACGTAAACTTTGCGATCAATACGGCGCCATATTCATCATTGATGAAGTAATGACCGGTTTCCGTGTGGCACTTGGCGGTGCACAACGTTACTACAATGTCACACCGGATTTAACCTGTTTAGGCAAGGTGATCGGCGGTGGTATGCCGGTGGGTGCCTTTGGCGGTAAGAAAGAAATTATGCAATACATTGCCCCAACTGGCCCGGTTTACCAAGCAGGCACCTTATCCGGCAACCCGATTGCTATGGCAGCCGGTATCGCTTGCTTAACAGAATTGAAAAAAGCCGGTAATGAGCAAAAACTGGCGCAACAAACGGAAAAATTAGCAAAAGGCTTACAACAGCTTGCCGATAAGCATCAAGTGCCGTTTACCGTCAATTATGTCGGTGGCATGTTCGGCATTTTCTTTACTGATAAAAAAGAAGTGACTTGTTATCAAGACGTGATGACGTGCGATACCGAAAAATTTAAACGCTTTTTCCACAAAATGTTAGATTTAGGCGTTTATCTGGCGCCGTCTGCATTTGAGGCAGGCTTTATGTCTCTTGCGCATTCTGATGAAGACATCGAGCGCACGCTAGCGGCAGCAGATATTGCTTTTGCTGAATTAGCATAATTCATAAAACGCAAAGTGATCTGCCCCCAAAACCTGGACACCTACTTTTGAGGTGCAGATCATTTTTGGGGCGCAGATCACTTAAGCCGATTATTTATCTAATTGAACAGGAAGAAATAAGCTTAATGGACGTTTTTTCACAATTTGACAAACTTCATACCAAATTGGCCTCCAGCTATCAATTTCCGCATTCAAAGAACGCAGTGCAACCCAAAGCGTTAATGAAAAACTGACAATTAAATTCACTAAACCAATCAACAATACAAAACCAATGCATTGTAACAGCAATGAATAGGTGAATTGTCCGCTCACTGCAATATAGCCTACATTCGCTGATGAAAATGCAACATGACGAATATCTAACGGGAGATGAGTTAAATATCCCACTAAACCGGTAAGCCCAAGTAACATACCAAAACAGAAGTTACCAATAAGCGAACCATAATTCTCATGCATATAATTAGCAAATTTAACGCGAGACTTCTCAGACATCAATTTTTTTAATAACGGATGTTGTGCTAAACGCATGCGCATATTCAAATAATTGCTGCGGTTATCAAAATAGCCAGAAATAATTCCGGAGCAGAATAACCATACACCTGCAATAGCTGCGAACCATAAAGAACCATCTAAAGGATCAATACGGTGTAATTGATAGGCTATGTTCTCTGAATTCATCAATGGCTCACCTGTTTGATGTTGATAAACAAAAGCAATTAATGCCGCTAATCCCATAGCAACTACTACATTGCCTAAAACGGCCACGCTTTGGGAACGAAATACATCCACTAATAACTGGGCTAATTTCATATTTAATGTTTTGCCTTGTGGATTTTTCTCTACTGCCTCAGCAAAACGAGCAGCTGTCATGGCTGGCTGTTTGGTTGCAACCGTGAAATGCAACATAAAGATCACCATAAAACCGAAGCCGTAATTTAAACCTTCGGCAAGACCTTTCCAGACTTTATCATCAATAATGCTGCCTAAATAGGTTTTAAATAACGCCATTAGTGCAATCAATACACCACCACCTGCCGCAGAGTAAAACATTGCCCAATACTCTTTTTTATCTCGAGTAATGTAATGCTCACCGTGGTCCCCAGCATTCTGCGTAACACTACGAGCAATTAATCCTGAGCTTTGTTTCCATAGTCGGGAAATACTATGTCGCTCTGCAGCTGCACGGGCAAAACAACCCGTTAATAACAATATTCGACGCGGTAAATAGCGATTTGAAACAAAAATTGCCATCAACGTTTCTAATCGTTCTAAAGTTTGGGAAAGACGTTCTAATAAATACGCTGTATTTAAGGAAGACCCCACTACTGCCCCACGTTTCTGTAAGCCAATAATCAATGCCTTACATTGATCAAACATTACCTGTAAATGGCTATCATCAAAATCTATTGATTGGCGACGCGCCTGTAACCAATCAACCACCTCATGGTGTAAAGCAACAAAAGGTGAATCAGCATTTAACAGAGAGGGTTCCATTCGCATCAGCTCAGGATCCATATCTTCAGCTGCAATCCAAATTGAAAGCATCTCTATGGCAAATAGCCCTTCACTTTCAATATGATTTTTTAAACGTTCCCGATCTTTTTGTTCTGTATAACGGGTTAAAACGCCAAATACGCCTCGCCACGTTTTTAATGGGACGGCATCAATCCAGCGTGCATCATTTTTATCACTAAATAATAAATAAAAAATATCACGTAAATCATTAATATCTTTAAAAGACGGGTTAAAACGCTCATAAATACGCGTTTTCATTTCCTGTCCAAAACCGCCACGCGTAAGAATACCACTACTAATAAACAACGGGTAAAGGCGTAAACCACATAACCAACCACATAATAATTTCGAAACAGAACAGCCTAATTCTTTATCGTTCTTTAAGATAAGCTTAAATAAATGTAAGCTTGGAGAAATTTTTTCTGTAGGGCTATTACGTAATAATTGGCACAGCCCTTCCACAAGACCAAAGGCATCATTTTCCTCGACTTTATTACGCAAAAATTGCGGTAAAGTATCAGGTTTTATCATACTTTTCCCCCATATCGTTTATATTCAAAAGTGAGACATTATACAGCGCTGTTGGATAAAGTAAAAATGAGCGGAAAAAGCGATCTGCCCCCACGATGGCGCAAGCGTCCTCGCTTGTGCCTATCAACTAAAAGTGCGGTCAAAAAATTCAAAGAATTTTGAATATTGGCTCTGCCGATGGTTATGAGTAAAATTCACAATGTTTTTATTAAGCAGCACCAGCGTGGACGTGGATGCTGGCGCTATCATTGGTGATTGTTATGGCACAAGCGTGGACGCTTGCGCCATCTATGGGGTAATTTGAGTGTCATTGGGCGATAACCATCTCGTTTTCTGTTCTTTTTATACAGCGATAAGATAGCTTCTTTAGCTTCGTGATAATTTCGCTTAATCTCTTTATAGTAAAAGCTTGAACGAGGCATTTTAGCCACACGAAGTAAATCATTTAACGCATGGTCCGGCTTCAATCTTTCAATGATTTTTCTTTTTTCTGTCGTTGTTTTTGACGGTCGAGCTTCTCCAACTCCTTTAGGTAAGCAATCTCCGCTCGAGCCAAGGCGAGTTCTCGCTGCAGCTTTTTAAACGCTTTAGGTGAAAAGTCTGTAGTTTCCGGAATTTCAATGTCTTTCTTTTTCATTTTTGACTGCACTATTTTCGGTGTTTGAAGGTTTGTATAAGGCAATTTTACGCCATCAATCCCTCTTTCCCGAAATGCTTTTAGCCAATAAATGACGGCAGAATGGGGAATGTTATGAAGTTTAGCCACCTCGCGGATACCATAATCCTGTTCGGTGACGAGTTTGATAATTTCTAAACGAAATTGATAAGAGTAAGACATAATCTGCACCTCAAAATAGGTGTCCAGGTTTTGGGGTGCAGATCAAAGTGCGGTCAGAATTTCAGGCGTTCTGAGAGATTATTCCACGGTAACCGCTTTCGCCAAGTTACGAGGCTGATCCACATCAGTGCCCTTAATGAGCGCAATGTGATAAGCCAACAGCTGCATCGGCACGGTGTAATAAATCGGTGCGGTAATATCGTTTACCGTTGGCATGGTGATGATTTTCATGCCTTCCGCTTCACTAAAACCGGCCTCTTTATCAGCAAACACATACAATTGACCGCCACGGGCGCGCACTTCTTCTATGTTGGATTTGATTTTTTCCAGCAATTCATTGTTTGGTGCGACCACAATCACCGGCATATCGGCATCGATTAAGGCTAACGGACCGTGTTTTAGCTCACCGGCGGCATAGGCTTCTGCGTGAATATAAGAAATTTCTTTTAACTTCAACGAGGCCTCCATCGCAATGGGGTAGAACTCACCACGACCTAAAAATAACGCATGGTTCTTTTCGGCAAAATCTTCCGCCAAAGTTTCAATGTGTTTATCGAACGCTAAAGCCTTTTCAATCTCCGCCGGCAGCGCTTGCAATGCTTTCACAATGTCCTGCTCTTTCTCCGTGGAAAGGGTCTGTTTGGCTTTACCAACCGCCACGACTAACATTAACAATGCGGCTAATTGCGTTGTAAAGGCTTTGGTGGAGGCTACCCCGATTTCCACGCCGGCGCGGGTCATGAATGCCAGATCCGATTCGCGCACGAGGGACGAGCCGGCTACGTTACAAATCGTCATCGCCGCCATATAGCCTTTTTCTTTCGCTAAACGTAAAGCTGCTAGGGTATCCGCCGTTTCGCCGGATTGGGAAATCGTAATCAATAAACTGTTTGGGCGTACTACAAATTTGCGGTAGCGAAATTCCGAGGCAATTTCCACATCACAGCTCACGCCAGCCACGCTTTCAAACCAATAACGAGACACCATACCGGAATTGTAAGATGTACCACAAGCCACGATTTGAATGTGTTCTACTTTTTCGAGAATATCTTTTGCGCCGTTACCGATCGCTTCCACCACTACGTTATTGTGGGTTACACGACCTTCCATCGTGTTGATAAGTGCGGTCGGTTGTTCGTAAATTTCTTTTTGCATGAAGTGGCGGTGTTTACCTTTTTCCGCCGCATCATTTTCTAAATTGGAATCATGCGCCTCACGCTCGACTTTATGACCACCGCGATCGTAAATATCCACAGAACGGCGAGTAATTTCTGCAATGTCGCCCTCTTCTAAGAAAATAAAGCGGCGGGTAACGCTTAACAAAGCAAGTTGGTCAGAGGCAAGGAAGTTTTCGCCAATGCCCAAACCGATCACCAATGGACTGCCGGAACGCGCTGCCACAAGATGTTCCGGATGCATACGATCCATCACGACCATACCATAAGCACCGGTTAATTGTTTTACGACGTTCTGCACGGCTTCCAATAAACTGCCTGCGCTACGCATTTCCCATTCCACCAAATGTGCAATGACTTCCGTATCTGTTTGGGAGGTAAACACATAACCACGCGCTTTCAACAACGCACGCAATTCTTCATAGTTTTCGATAATGCCGTTGTGTACCACCGCAAAATTGCCGGAAACGTGGGGGTGTGCGTTATTTTCGGAAGGCGCGCCGTGAGTGGCCCAACGGGTGTGCGCGATGCCGGTGCCACCGATAAGCGGTGATTTTTCCACTGCCTCATTCAACGCTTTCACTTTGCCTAAGCAACGTACACGTTGTAATTCATGTTGTAAATTGACTACCGCCAATCCTGCGGAGTCATAACCACGGTATTCAAGGCGATGTAATCCATTAATTAAAATTTCTGCCACATCACGTTGTGCAACGGCACCAACAATTCCACACATAACTTTTTGCTCTCCTGAAATAAGCTAAAAAAACATTATTTAAAATAACCGCACTTTTAAGCGCAGATGACGTCCACACCATGGGCTTCAATGCGTTTTTTACTGTCTTCCGACAACAAATTATCGGTAATCAATACATCAATTTGTTGCCACACCAATTCAACGTTAGGCATCTTTCGCCCAATCTTTTGAGATTCCACCATCACAATCACTTCGCGCGCCACATCCGCCATCACTTGGCTTAAGCCAACCAATTCGTTGAATGTGGTCGTTCCACGATCAAAATCAATTCCATCGGCACCGATAAACAGCTGGTCAAAGTTATAAGAACGTAATACTTGCTCCGCCACTTTGCCTTGAAAAGACTCAGATGCCTTATCCCATGTGCCACCGGTCATTAACAACGTTGGCTCATTTTCGAGGGAACGCAGCTCGTTCGCTACATACATAGAATTGGTCATCACCACCAACCCTTGCTTGTTGTTCAACTGTTTAATCAACGCCGCCGTGGTGGTGCCACTATCAATAATAATACGGTTGTGATCTAAAATACGTTCAGCTGCCCGTTTAGCAATGGACAACTTTCGTTCCGAAAGAAAATCTTCCTGTTCGTCCTCAATAAGTTCTTGCGGCATCAAGATCGCGCCACCGTAACGACGCACTAAGAAACCGTTATTTTCTAACACCGTTAAGTCTTTACGAATCGTGACTTCCGAAGTATCAAACAACTGAACAAGCTGATCAACGCTCACCTCTCCACGCTCCAGCAATAATTGCATGATGCCGTGACGACGTTGTTGGGTATTGCGAGGCTGAATGTGTCGTTTAGTCATTTCCAAACCCAAATAGTTCCGTTTAAATTTCGATTCGAAAGTTTATAGCCATTTAGAAAGGATGTAAATAAAAAGATAGGCAACAAAAAACCCTGTTTACTAGAAACAGGGTTTGAAGATTAAATATCAGAACTAATTATTTAACAGCATCTTTTAATGCTTTACCAGAAACGAATGCTGGCACTTTAGAAGCCGCAATTTTAATTTCTGCACCGGTTTGTGGGTTACGACCGGTACGCGCTTTACGCTCATTGATTTTAAATGTGCCGAAACCGATTAATTGTACGGCATCACCTTTTTTTAAGCTTTCAGTGATTGCATCTAAAGTTGCTTCTAAAGCAGCTTTAGCTTGTTTTTTATTTAATTCGGCTGCGCTTGCAATAGCATCAATTAAATCTGTTTTGTTCATAGATTAGTACCTTCTATTTTTTTAAATTTACAGTGGTGAAATAAATAATATTATCATTACTCATTCAATAAACTGAGCTCACTATAATCAGTGCAGGCAAAGCTTAATCTAAGTTGCACCGAAAGCAAAGCATGAATTATGATTTTTGTGGAAAATATCACATTACTGTTCTATTTTTATACAAATATTCGAAACCGCCTCTTCACGCAACGCATTTTTTAAATCAGAAATCAGTTCAACATCATGCCTTTCCGCCTCTTTTAACGCGCGATACAGTTGCCATTGCACATCTAATTCTTGCTGGATTAAATCCGATTCCTTCAGTTCCACCTCGGATAAGGTGCGATCATATTCCGTTTCTAAATAACCCGCTACCGTTCCCAATGACAGTTGGCTGACTTTTACCGCTTGCTCCAATGACGCGCCGGCAATGATGGTATGCAACACTTCCGCCAACCCTTCACAAGCATCTAATGCCGGCACAACACCGTAAAAATCATAGTCATTCACATCGGGAATAATGTTTTCCAGTTTTTCTAACTGACTTTCAAAATTAATGTTGGCCTCTTTAACCGTTAAATATTCCCACACCAAATTCAAAATATTGTGATACACCTTGGCGTTTTGTGGTTGTTCTGTGATTTGGCAGAATAAATGGTAGTTGGGATACATTCGCTCACACAAGCACGCCATAAAAGTTAAATGCTGCCAAGTAGCGAGATTTTCTAAACGTTTCTGAATCGGATTTCGCATCATTTTTTCTCCGCACTTTAGCGATGATAAGATTTAGAGAGCTGATGTACGGCATCCACCAACACTTTCGGGCTTTCTTCCGGCACATCCTGATGAATGCCATGCCCAAGATTAAATACATGGCCGCTCCCTTCACCAAACGCCGCTAAAATTGACCGCACTTCGTCTTCAATTCGGTCGGCTGGCGCATAAAGCACGCTCGGATCCATGTTGCCTTGCAATGCCACTTTATGCCCAACACGGCGACGTGCCTCCGCAATATCCACCGTCCAATCCAAGCCCACGGCATCACAACCGGTATCGGCAATGGCTTCTAACCATAAGCCGCCACCTTTGGTAAATAAGGTGACCGGCACACGACGTCCTTCATGTTCACGAATCAAACCATCCACGATTTTGTGCATATAACGTAAAGAAAACTCGGGATACTCACGATGCGCCAACACGCCGCCCCACGTATCAAACACCATAACCGCCTGCGCGCCGGCTTTAATTTGCGCATTTAAGTAAAGAATCACGCTGTCTGCCAGTTTATCTAACAAGGCGTGCAATAAGTGCGGTTCGCTATACAGCATTTTTTTAATTTTCGTAAAGGCTTTAGAAGAACCGCCTTCCACCATATAAGTAGCCAATGTCCACGGGCTCCCGGAAAAGCCGATAAGTGGCACTTCACCATTGAGTTCACGACGAATTGTGCGCACCGCATTCATCACATATTGCAGTTCTTGTTCCGGATCCGGAATAGGTAAATTTTCCACCGCACTTTTGCTGTCAATAACCCGTTCAAATTTCGGGCCCTCACCGGCGCCAAAGCTTAAGCCGAGCCCCATGGCATCGGGAATCGTTAAAATATCGGAAAATAAAATCGCGGCATCCAAAGCATAACGGCGCAACGGTTGTAATGTCACCTCACAAGCCAAATCCGCATTACGACATAAGGACATAAAATCACCGGCTTGCGCACGAGTGGCTTTGTATTCCGGCAAATACCGCCCGGCTTGGCGCATCATCCAAATCGGCGTCATATCCACAGGTTGACGTAAAAGGGCTCTTAAATAGCGGTCATTTTTTAATGTGGTCATAAAATCTCTCGTTATTATGATGTTGTTGACACAATGCCAGTGTCGCTTCAATAAGTTTGCGCGCAATCGTGCCATGGGGTGGCAGCTCAGGCAACGGCTGGTCATAAGCAAACCATTGCGCGTCATGAATTTCTTCCGGCTGAATTTGAATCTCACCGCCGGCGTAATCGGCTAAAAACCCGACCATTTGCGAATTGGGAAATGCCCAAGGTTGGCTACCAAAGTAACGCAAATTTTGCACATGAATATGGGTTTCTTCGTAAACTTCTCGCCGCACGGCTTCCTCAAAGGTTTCCCCCACTTCCACAAAGCCTGCCAGCGTTGTGTACATACCGCCATTATGGCGACGATGATTTGCTAACAAAATTTGTGAACCACGCCGAACGGCAACAATAATTGATGGGCAAATGACAGGATAAGTCCGAAAGCCGCAAGCTTGGCATTGTACTGCCCATTCATCCGACATTTGTTCCGTTTTTCCACCGCACTTGCCGCAAAATTGATGCGTTTGGTAAAAATGATTGAGCTCCACACCACGGCTGAGCAAATTAAATTGTTCCAACGGCAATGATAGCTGATCACGCAAGGAAAAATACGCACGCCCATCATCCGTTTGGGATTCCACTAAATACAGTGGTTGTCCTGCCCACTCGCCAATACGCATAGCGTGAAGTCCGGTTAATCCTAACTCATCGGCACGACCAAAAGGAAGTTTGCCATCCACCCAATGAATTGATGACGCTTGCGTAAAGAGCCAAAAGCCCTGCTTGTCAGGCTCAATTAGTTTCATTTTTAACACCTGTTGCAATACGCAGAAAACACGTTCATTTTCTACCGCACTTTGTGGTTCCGAGAAGAAAAAAGTGCGGTCATTATAAAAGGTATTTGTTCATTTAGCGAATGATCCCCATAAAAAAACCCGAGACTTCGCTCGGGTTTCTTCTTGCAGAAATATTATTCTGCGTGATCGTCTTCTTCTACCATATTTAACATTTCAGCTAAACTGGCTTCGGCATCCTCAGAGGTCATGACGAATTCAGAAGCAATCTCTTCTTCATCCATCGCCGATAGTCTTACCGGCACCTCTTCATCTGCGATAACTGACGCGTTTTTATGACGATTTTGGTGATACGCAAAACCGGTACCTGCCGGAATCAAACGACCTACGATGACGTTTTCTTTCAAGCCGCGCAATTCATCGCGTTTACCTGCCACGGCTGCTTCCGTTAACACACGAGTGGTTTCTTGGAAGGAGGCCGCAGAGATGAAGGACTCGGTGGCTAAGGACGCTTTGGTAATACCCAATAATTCGCGTTCAAATTCCACCGGCGGTTTGCCTTCCGCTTCACGTTTACGGTTAACGATTTTCACGCGGGCTACTTCCACTTGTTCCCCTTCAAGGAATTCGGAGTCGTAAGCTTTGGTAACAATCGCTTTACGCAACATTTGGCGCACGATCACTTCGATGTGTTTATCGTTAATTTTTACCCCTTGTAAGCGGTAAACTTCTTGGACTTCATTCACGATATATTCGGTTACAGCGTGTACACCGCGTAAACGTAAGATGTCATGTGGCGTTTCCGCACCATCGGAGATTAAATCACCGCGTTCAACCATTTCACCTTCGAATACGTTCAATTGACGCCATTTTGGAATCATTTCTTCGTACACTTCACCTTCTGCCGGCGTAATCAACAAGCGGCGTTTACCTTTGGTTTCTTTACCGAAGGACACGATACCGGAGATTTCCGCCAAAATCGCAGGCTCTTTCGGTTTACGCGCTTCAAACAAGTCTGCCACGCGTGGAAGACCACCGGTAATATCTTTCGTTCCCACGGATTCTTGCGGAATACGTGCTAACGGATCACCAATATGCACTTCTGCGCCGTCATCTAATGTCACGATAGCTTTACTTGGTAAGAAGTATTGCGCCACTACGTCAGTACCCGGAACAACAACATCGTTGCCTTTGTCATCTACCAGTTTGATTGCCGGACGTAAGTCTTTACCAGCGGTTGCACGTTCCCCCACATCTTGCACTACGATAGAAGAAAGACCGGTTAATTCATCGGTTTGACGGGTGACGGTTAAGCCGTCCACGATATCCACAAATTTCACAAAACCACTCACTTCAGAGATAACCGGCATAGTATGCGGATCCCAGTTGGCGATGGTTTCACCGGCATTTACCTCTTGGTGATCGCCTTTGTTTAGAATCGCGCCGTAAGGCACTTTATAGTGCTCTTTAGTACGACCGAAAGTATCCACAACGGTTAATTCGGTATTACGAGACGTTAATACCAATTTGCCTTCGTTATTCGTAACGAATTTCGCATTGGCTAAACGCAATGTCCCGTTGTTTTTCACTTGTACGCTAGACTCTTTGGCTGCTGCAGATGCCGCACCACCGATGTGGAACGTACGCATGGTTAACTGTGTTCCCGGCTCACCGATAGATTGTGCCGCAATAACCCCTACAGCTTCACCTTGGTTAATCAAGTGACCGCGCGCTAAGTCACGACCGTAACATTTCGCACACACACCAAAGTCGGTATTACAGGTTACAACAGAACGGACTTTCACGCTGTCCACAGAATTTTCGTCTAATACATCACACAATTTTTCATCTAATAAGGTATTGCGTGGAATTAATACTTCTTCTGTACCCGGTTTTAAGATGTCTTCTGCCGCAACACGACCTAAAACTTGTTCGCGTAGAGGCACTTTTTCATCGCCACCCTCAATTAACGGGGTCATCACGATACCTTCGTGTGTACCACAGTCATCTTCTACGATAACGAGGTCTTGTGCGACGTCAACCAAACGACGAGTTAAGTAACCGGAGTTCGCTGTTTTCAACGCGGTATCCGCCAAACCTTTACGCGCACCGTGGGTAGAAATAAAGTATTGTAAAACGTTCAAACCTTCACGGAAGTTCGCGGTAATTGGCGTTTCGATAATGGAACCATCAGGACGTGCCATCAAACCACGCATACCGGCTAACTGACGAATCTGTGCTGCAGAACCACGTGCACCAGAATCTGCCATCATAAAGATGCTGTTGAAAGACGCTTGTTTTTCCGGTTTACCTTCACGGTTAATGACTTCTTCCGTCGATAAGTTTTCCATCATGGCTTTCGCCACACGTTCGTTGGCAGCAGCCCAAATATCGATCACTTTGTTATAGCGTTCACCTGCAGTCACAAGACCGGATTGGAATTGTTCCTGAATTTCAGCCACTTCTTCTTCCGCGGCAGAAATAATTTCGTATTTCTTCGCCGGAATCACCATATCGTCAATACCAACGGAAGAACCGGAACGTGCCGCATAAGCAAAACCGGTGTACATGATTTGGTCAGCAAACATCACACTGGCTTTCAAACCTAAACGACGATAGCTTTCGTTAATTAACTTAGAAATCGCCTTTTTGCCAAGGGTTTGGTTAAACAAGCTAAACGGCATTCCTTTTGGCGCGATCATCCATAAAATGGCACGACCGATAGTGGTATCTGTTAATGTGGTTTTTGATTCAAACTCACCGGCTTCATTTTTCACATATTCGGTAATACGGACTTTCACACGAGAATGCAATTCTGCTTGACCGGTACGATAGGCTTTTTCTGCTTCACGTGGGTCTTGCAATAACATGCCTTCACCTTTACCGTTCACTTTTTCGCGGGTCATGTAGTAAAGACCCAACACCACGTCTTGTGATGGAACGATAATCGGATCACCGTTTGCAGGAGAAAGAATGTTGTTGGTGGACATCATTAACGCACGCGCTTCTAATTGCGCTTCCAAGGTTAACGGTACGTGTACCGCCATTTGGTCACCGTCGAAGTCCGCGTTGAACGCCGCACAAACAAGTGGGTGTAATTGAATCGCTTTACCTTCGATTAAGATCGGTTCAAACGCTTGAATACCCAAACGGTGCAATGTTGGCGCACGGTTCAACAGAATCGGATGTTCGCGAATGACTTCAGCCAAGATATCCCAAACAATCGCATCTTCACGCTCCACCATTTTCTTCGCAGCTTTAATCGTCGTTGCATAACCACGGCTTTCTAATTTTGCATAGATAAACGGACGGAATAATTCCAACGCCATTTTCTTCGGTAAACCGCATTGATGTAAGTGCAAGTATGGACCTACGGTGATTACGGAACGACCGGAGTAGTCAACACGTTTACCCAACAAGTTTTGACGGAAACGACCTTGTTTACCTTTAATCATATCTGCTAATGATTTTAACGGACGACGGTTAGAACCGGTAATAGCACGACCGCGGCGACCGTTATCTAACAACGCATCAACAGATTCTTGTAACATCCGTTTTTCGTTACGCACGATAATATCCGGTGCGATTAAATCCAATAAACGTTTTAAACGGTTGTTACGGTTGATGACACGACGATATAAATCATTCAAGTCAGAAGTCGCAAAACGACCGCCATCTAACGGCACTAACGGACGTAAATCCGGTGGAAGCACCGGTAATACGGTCATCACCATCCATTCCGGTTTATTGCCGGATTGTAAGAAAGCTTCTAATAATTTTAAGCGTTTAGTGATTTTCTTACGTTTGGTTTCGGAATTAGTTTCTTGTAATTCTTCGCGTAAATTTTCGCATTCCGCTTCCAAATCGATACCGCGCAATAAGGCTTGAATGGCTTCCGCCCCCATTTTGGCTTCGAATTCATCTTGCCAACGGTCTTCGGCATCAAGATATTGTTCTTCGGTTAACAACTGACCGCGCTCAAGATCGGTCATACCCGGTTCGATCACAATGTAAGATTCAAAATACAGTACGCGTTCAATATCACGCAACGGCATGTCTAACAATAAACCGATACGGGACGGCAGGGATTTTAAAAACCAAATGTGCGCCACCGGTGAGGCCAATTCAATGTGCCCCATACGTTCACGACGAACTTTAGTTTGCGTGACTTCTACACCACATTTTTCACAAATCACACCGCGGTGTTTTAAGCGTTTGTACTTACCGCACAAACATTCGTAATCTTTTACCGGTCCGAAGATACGGGCACAGAAAAGACCGTCACGTTCCGGTTTAAAGGTACGATAGTTGATTGTTTCAGGTTTTTTAACTTCACCATATGACCAAGAACGGATCATGTCAGGTGAGGCTAAACCGATTTTAATCACATCAAAATCTTCAGCGGTTTTTGATTGTGCTTTTAAAAACTTAACTAAGTCTTTCACAGATTTGCTCCTGTCGGAGTTAAACTTATTCAAGTGCGGTCGTTTTTCAAAACGTTTTTAAAATCGACCGCACTTGGGCTCAATAGGGGTCAATACCCTGACTTATTCTTCGTCCAAGTCGATGTTGATACCAAGTGAACGGATTTCTTTCATAATTACGTTGAAAGATTCCGGTGTGCCCGGATCCATTTGTTGGTTGCCGCTGACGATGTTTTTATACATCTTCGTACGACCGTTCACATCATCAGATTTCACAGTTAACATTTCTTGTAAGGTATAAGCCGCACCATAAGCTTCAAGTGCCCATACCTCCATCTCACCGAAACGTTGACCACCGAATTGCGCCTTACCACCCAACGGTTGTTGAGTAACAAGACTATAAGAACCGGTTGAACGCGCGTGCATTTTGTCATCAACCAAGTGGTTCAATTTGAGCATATACATGTAACCTACCGTTACCGGACGCTCGAATTTCTCACCTGTGCGACCATCATAAAGGGTAATTTGACCGGAAGTCGGTAAACCACCAAGCTCTAATAAGCCTTTAATTTCTTTTTCATGGGCACCATCAAATACCGGTGTCGCAATCGGCAAACCTTTACGCAAGTTTTGTGCTAAACGCATCACTTCTTCATCAGTAAAGGTGCTGAGATCCACTTTTTGTGAACCGCCACCAAGGTCATAGGCTTTCTGCATGTATTCACGCAATTTCGCGATAGATTGTTGCTGTTTAATCATCGCGTTAATTTGATCACCGATACCTTTTGCCGCCAAACCTAAGTGAGTTTCTAAGATTTGACCGATATTCATACGGGACGGAACGCCCAGCGGGTTCAATACGATTTCAACAGGTTGACCGTTTTCATCGTATGGCATGTCTTCCACAGGGTTAATTTTTGAGATAACCCCTTTGTTACCATGACGACCCGCCATTTTATCACCCGGTTGAATTTGACGTTTCACCGCTAAGTACACTTTAACGACTTTCAACACGCCCGGTGCTAAATCGTCACCTTGGATAATCTTGTTGCGTTGAACTTCTAATTTACGTTCAAATTCTTTGCGTAATTCTTCGTGTTGTTCCGCTAACTGCTCTAATTGGTGTTGTTTTTCCTCATTATCTAAGGTTTGTTCCAACCATTTAGTGCGGTCTAATTTATCTAAGGATTTCGCATCGAAACCACCGGATAACAATAGGTTGCGGACACGCATAAACAAGCCGGCTTCCAAGATCTCAAACTCTTCGCTCAAGTCTTTTTTCGCTTGTTTTAATTGCATTTCTTCGATTTCTAACGCACGTTTGTCTTTTTCTACGCCATCACGGGTAAACACTTGTACGTCAATAACGGTACCGGAAACGCTGTTTGGTACGCGTAAAGAAGAGTCTTTCACATCAGATGCTTTTTCACCGAAGATCGCGCGTAATAATTTTTCTTCCGGGGTTAATTGAGTTTCACCTTTTGGTGTCACTTTACCGACCAGAATATCGCCGCCCTTCACTTCTGCACCGATATACACGATACCGGATTCATCCAATTTGCTTAATGCAGCTTCACCAACGTTAGGAATATCTGCAGTAATTTCTTCTGCACCTAATTTGGTATCACGTGCCACGCAAGAAAGCTCTTGAATGTGAATGGTAGTGAAACGATCTTGTTGTACCACACGTTCGGAAACTAACATGGAGTCTTCGAAGTTATAACCGTTCCACGGCATGAACGCTACACGAATATTTTGACCGAGCGCCAACTCACCTAAATCGGTAGAAGGACCATCCGCCAAAATTTCACCACGCTCAACCGGCTCACCTAATTCCACACAAGGAATTTGGTTGATACAGGTATTTTGGTTAGAACGGGTATATTTGATTAAGTTATAAATATCAATACCGGCTTCGCCCGCAACGGTTTCGTCTTCATTGACTTTCACCACAATACGGGAAGCGTCCACGTATTGAATCGTACCACCGCGTTTTGCAACAACCGCAACACCGGAGTCAAGCGCTACCGCTTTCTCAATACCGGTACCGACTAACGGTTTGTCTGCACGCAAGGTTGGAACCGCTTGACGTTGCATGTTCGCACCCATCAAGGCACGGTTCGCATCGTCATGCTCTAAGAACGGAATCAAAGCTGCCGCCACAGAAACCACTTGCTGGGTAGAAACGTCCATATAGTGAATTTCTTCAGGTTTATAAAGACCTGATTCACCATGTTCACCACGACAGGTAACAAACGCATCGGTAAAGCGGAACTCATCATCAAGATTTGAGTTCGCCTGTGCAATAACGTATTTACCTTCTTCAATCGCAGAAAGGTATTCGATTTCTTCAGTCACTTGGCCATTGACGACTTTACGATATGGTGTTTCTAAGAAACCGTAGTCGTTGGTACGTGCATAAACGGAAAGCGAGTTAATCAAACCGATGTTCGGACCTTCAGGGGTTTCAATCGGACACACACGACCATAGTGGGTAGCATGTACGTCACGCACTTCAAAGCCGGCACGTTCACGAGTTAAACCGCCCGGACCTAATGCAGAAATACGACGTTTGTGTGTGACTTCTGATAACGGGTTGTTTTGGTCCATAAATTGGGATAATTGAGATGAACCAAAGAATTCTTTCACTGCAGCAGAAATCGGTTTCGCATTAATTAAATCTTGTGGTGTAACCGCTTCCAGGTCACCTAAAGACAAGCGCTCTTTCACCGCGCGCTCAACACGCACTAAGCCAATACGGAATTGGTTTTCTGCCATTTCACCCACTGAACGAATACGACGGTTACCCAAGTGGTCGATATCATCCACTTCACCACGACCGTTACGAATTTCGATCAATTTCTTCATGACATTAACGATATCTTCGTTACTTAATGTGCCACTACCGGTAGTTTCTTCAATGCCTAAAGAGCGGTTGAATTTCATACGGCCTACCGCAGATAAATCATAACGGTCGGAAGAGAAGAATAAATTATCAAATAACGCTTCAGCCGCTTCTTTTGTCGGTGGCTCGCCTGGACGCATCATGCGATAGATTTCGACTAGCGCACTCAAACGGTCATAAGAAGGGTCAACACGTAAGGTTTCGGAAATATACGGACCATAATCAAGATCATTCGTAAACAAAGTCTCAATTTGTGTATAACCGGCTTGTGCCAATTTAGCCAATAACTCAAGGGAAAGCTCCATATTGGCAGGGCAAACCAATTCACCGGTTTCAAGATCCACATAATCTTTTGCTGCAACTTTGCCAACAATATACTCAGTCGGCACTTCAACTTGGCTAACGTTGTCTTTTTCTAAAGTTTTAATATGACGTGCAGTGATGCGACGACCACGTTCAACATACACTTTGCCATTAGCTTCAATATCAAATGCTGCCGTTTCACCACGTAAACGTTCAGGCATTAGATTCATCAGTAATTTATTATCTTTAATTTCGAAGACAACTTTATCAAAGAAAAGATCTAGGATTTGTTCAGTGGTGTAACCTAGCGCACGCAAGATAATGGTTGCCGGTAATTTACGACGACGGTCAATACGCGCATATAAGTTATCTTTTGGATCAAATTCAAAATCCAACCATGAACCACGGTAAGGAATAATACGTGCGTTATATAGCACTTTACCTGAAGAGTGCGTTTTACCTTTGTCACTATCAAAGAATACACCCGGACTACGGTGTAATTGAGACACGATAACACGTTCAGTACCGTTAATCACAAAAGTACCGTTATCGGTCATTAAGGGGATTTCCCCCATGTAAACTTCTTGTTCTTTAATATCTTTGATCGTACCCGGTGCAGCGTCTTTGTCATAACTTACTAAGCGTAATTTCACGCGTAATGGTGCTGCATAGGTGGTGCCACGGATTTGACATTCACGCACATCAAATACCGGCTCGCCTAATTGATAGCTAACATATTGTAATTCGGTATTTCCATTGGTACTGACAATAGGGAATACTGAACGGAAAGCGGCCTCTAAGCCTTGCTGACCATCCGGATCTCGTTGAATAAATTTCTCAAAAGAATCAAGCTGGATTGTTAATAAATAAGGAATATTTAAAACTTGCGGACGTTTGCCGAAGTCTTTACGAATTCGTTTTTTCTCGGTATAGGAGTAAACCATAGGGTTCCTCTGTTTGCTGTTCAGTGACCCACAATCAACACACAATAATTTGGGCAAAAATTGGTGATAACATATTAGATACCGTTTTAGATGACCGCACTATGAACCTTACTTCTTGAGTGGGTGACTCAAATTAAAATGCTGAATTTAATCTGAGGAAACAAAAGTAATTAAACGGCAAATTTACTTCTGTTTTTGATAGCACAAAATGGCTGATGGTCACCCACCAGCCATTTAGCCTGAGAAACAGGACAAAATAAAATCAAAATTATTTGATTTCTACTTTCGCGCCAGCTTCTTCTAATTCTTTCTTAAGTGCTTCTGCTTCTGCTTTAGCGATGCCTTCTTTCAATACAGCAGGTGCAGATTCAACTAAGTCTTTAGCTTCTTTCAAGCCTAAACCGGTTGCACCACGTACTGCTTTGATTACTGCTACTTTGTTAGCACCCGCTTCAGCAAGAACTACGTCGAATTCAGTTTTTTCTTCTGCTGCCGCTGCTGCACCACCTGCTGGCGCTGCTGCTACTGCTGCCGCTGCTGAAACACCGAATTTTTCTTCCATCGCTGTGATTAATTCAACGATTTCAGTTACAGATTTAGAAGCAATCGCTTCAATGATTTGTTCGTTAGTTAATGACATAACAATCAATTCCTAAAGTAAATAAAGTTAATTGGATGAAGAAACGCTTGATTAAGCCGCTTCTTGTAATTTGTCGCGTAATGCCGCAAGAGTGCGAACAAGTTTGCCTGCCGCAGCTTCTTTCATTGTGCCCATTAAACGTGCAATTGCTTCGTCGTAAGTCGGTAATGTTGCTAAGAATTCAACATCTTGGATCTTACCTTCAAAGGCTGCACCTTTAAGTTCAAACTTATCGTTTGCTTTTGCAAATTCTTTGAACAAACGTGCTGCAGCACCTGGATGTTCAGTAGAGAATGCGATAAGTGTTGGACCGGTGAATGTGTCTTTCAAACATTCGAATTCAGTACCTTCTACCGCACGACGTAATAAAGTATTACGAACAACGCGCATAGAAACACCGGCTTCGCGTGCAGATTTACGCAATTCGGTCATTTTGTCTACTGTTACACCACGGGAATCCGCGATCACAGCAGAAAGGGCACCTTTGGCTGCTTCATTTACTTCGGCAACAATTGCTTGTTTGTCTTGAAGATTTAATGCCATTGGCTGTTAGCTCCTGAATACACTCCGATTGCTCGGAATTTAAATACCTAATAAAACGACTATTAGGATGAATTCGGTGCACAGAAGCAAGAAAATTCTTATTCTGTTCACCATCTACGTAGGATAATTAAGATTGCTCCCCTACGGTCTTGGACGGGGCTTGAATGAGGTCAAGCACCAACCAGAAATACTAAACCGCAAATAAACTACGGTCTAAAAAGGTCAAAGATTATAACGGTCGAAATATCGTTTGTAAATGCTTGATGACAAAAAATCACCACTCAACAATGATAAACACCGGAAAAAATAACCGCACTCACAAAAGTGCGGTCATATTTCATCGTATTTCTACGGATTACAGTGAAGCTTGATCGATAGCTACACCGGCACCCATTGTCGTAGAAAGACTGACTTTCTTAATGAAGATACCTTTAGAAGTTGCAGGTTTTGCTTTAGTTAAAGCGGCTAACAACGCTTGAAGGTTTTCTTTTAATTGCGCTTCAGAGAAGTTTGCTTTACCGATAGTGGTGTGAATGATACCGTTTTTATCATTACGGTAGCGAACCTGACCGGATTTCGCATTTTTAACAGCATCCGCAACGTTTGGTGTCACAGTACCCACTTTCGGGTTTGGCATTAAACCACGTGGACCTAATACTTGACCTAATTGACCAACAACACGCATTGCATCAGGAGAAGCGATAACAACATCAAAGTTCATTTCGCCTTTCTTAACTTGCTCTGCTAAGTCTTCCATACCGACTAAATCAGCACCTGCTGCTTTAGCTGCTTCTGCGTTTGCACCTTGGGTGAACACAGCAACACGAACTTCACGACCAGTACCGTGTGGTAATACAGTTGCACCACGTACGTTTTGGTCAGATTTACGAGGGTCGATACCCAAGTTTACTGCAACATCAACACTTTCAACGAATTTAGCTGTTGCGAATTGTTTTAATAACGCGATAGCTTCGTTGATTTCATATGCTTTAGTAGAATCTACGCCAGCTTTGATTGCTTTCATTTTTTTAGTCAATTTAGCCATCGTATTATTCCTCCACCACTAAGCCCATTGAGCGAGCAGTACCAGCAATTGATTTCATTTTGGTTTCAATAGTCGCACCAGTCATATCCGCTGCTTTCGTTTCAGCGATTTGACGAACTTGATCTAAAGTGACTTTACCCACTTTATCTTTGTTTGGTTTACCAGAACCAGATTTGATACCTGCTGCTTTTTTCAATAAAACTGCTGCCGGTGGGGTTTTTGTAACGAACGTAAATGAACGGTCTGCATAGACAGTAATAACAACCGGAATTGGTAAACCTTTTTCTAAGCTTTCAGTACGAGCGTTGAATGCTTTACAGAATTCCATGATGTTCACACCTTGTTGACCTAATGCCGGACCAACTGGTGGTGATGGGTTTGCCATACCTGCTGCAACTTGCAACTTAACGTAGGCTTGGACTTTTTTTGCCATTTTAGTTTCCTCTAAATGGGTAATAACGCTATTACTAGCTCCCCTGTTGATAAAAAGGGTTGCATTCTAATCAAAGGCAACCGGTTTTTCAAGTAAAATACTTGAGAAAGTCACCGCACTTTATCCTAGTTGATTTAAAGTGCGGTCAAATTTTTGAACATTTTTAACTAGCTATTCTTTTCCACTTGACCAAATTCAAGCTCAACCGGTGTCGCACGGCCAAAGATAGATACAGAGACTTTCAAGCGGCCTTTTTCGTAGTCGATTTCTTCGACTGTACCGTTGAAATCCATAAATGGTCCTTCGGTGACGCGGACTTCCTCGCCCGGTTGGAAAGTCGTTCTTGGTTTTGGTTTATCGCTATTTTGCTCTAAGCGATTTAGAATAATATCCGCTTCGCGATTGCTAATTGGTGCCGGTTTATCCGGTGTACCACCAATGAAACCCATCACACGTGGCACGCTACGCACCAAGTGCCAAGTATCATCGTTCATTTCCATTTGTACTAACACATAGCCCGGGAAATATTTACGTTCACTTTTGCGACGTTTACCGGCGACATTTTCAACGACTTCTTCTGTCGGCACTAACACTTCACCGAATTGATCTTCCATATTGTGAAGTTTGATGTATTCACGCAATGTGGTCGCAACACGCGCTTCAAAACCGGAGAAGGCCTGTAACACATACCAACGTTTTTTACTTGCGGTTTCGGTCATTTTAGAATCTCCAGTCAGTTAAGAAGGTAATGATGCTAACGATGATTGAATCCAAGCCCCAAAGGATTAAAGACACAAACACAGTTACACCCACAACAATAAAAGTGGTCTGCGTTGCTTCCGGGCGGCTTGGCCAAACAATGCGACGTAATTCAGTGCGAGCATCTTGGAAGAAACCAAGGGCTTTTCGTCCTTGGTTAGTCATTGCAGCTATCCCTAAAGCAATCAGTAGCAATACAACAACAGCAACAACACGGATCGGCGTGGAATATTGATCTTCGAAATAAATATTACCGAAAGCTGTTGCAGCAATGATCACAACTGTCAACAACCATAAAAAAGTATTTAATCCTTTAGACTTTTCTTCAGGAGCCTCAGGCGTATGTTTCTTTTTTTCTATGTCTAATGCCATAAATTTAATCCATCGTAATAACGTAAAATAAGGAATCTTGTTGATAAGGCGCGAAATTATAACAACTAATTCCTCAGTTAGCTATAAAAAGTTCCCACTGCAAAACAAGAGATGGCAATACAAGAACATCGCTCGGCAAAGTAATTAGCACTGATCAGAGGCGCAAGAGATGGTCTTTTTTGTATTAAGCGCATCCTCATTGCTACCCATTGCATCTATCAACGATTGCATTTTGCGTAAAATCATATTGAGAACAATGCCATAGGCCGGTACGAATAATAGAACACCAATAAAGAGTTTGAATAAATAATCGACAAAACCGATTTCGACCCAGTGTTCCGCCATAAATGGATCGCTGCTGGCATAGAAGGCAATGGCGAAGAACAAATAAGTATCTGCCATCGAGCCGAATACCATGGAGCTAGTCGGTGCAATCCACCACGTTTTCAGTTGACGGAGTCGGTTAAAGACCACAACATCCAGCAACTGCCCAAAGACATAAGCACAGAAACTGGCTACCGCAATACGAAAGACGAAGACGTTAAATTCACTTAACGCAGAGAATCCTTGATATTGGCTTTCTGAAAAGAGTGTAGAAACTAAATAACTGATAATTAACGCAGGAATCATGACAATAAAAATAATCCAACGCGCTTCTTTTGCACCAAATACCCGCACGGTCAAATCGGTTGCTAAGAAGATAAATGGGAACGTGAGTGATCCCCATGTGCTGTGAAACATGAAATCTTCCTGTGCACCAAACAGGGTTAATGGCACATGAATTTCAAAAGGAATTTGGACTAAGTAGTTGCTGGCAGCAATGATAAAAATATGAAAGAAACTGAGCAGAACAAGCGCTCGACGTTTTTGGCGATCGTTGAAGATCGAAAATGCCTGTGTCATTTTGTGTTACCTTTTTAGTTTAAATTGGGGTTAGGGAACCCAGTGAATATGTGATTCTGCAAAAATTGCAGGGCGCAAATAATACTTCATCAAAAAAATAATTCAACTGAAATATCGCGCACTTCAAAAGGTCAAGATTTTTTTGTATCATGAAGAAGAATCATTCTTAATATAAAAAAGGATCTTTATGAAATCATGCATTAAACTTTCTCCTATTAGTTTAGCTCTTTTTTCTGTTTTCTCGACTCAAACATTCGCAGAGGAAACAAACGCTGAGGCATTAGCACCTATCGTTGTCACCGCCGCCGGCACCTCCCAAGATTTAAAAGATGCGCCTGCCAGCATCAGCATTGTGAATAAAGAACAGCTTAAACAACATCCATCCAATCGTTTGGAAGAAGCGTTACAAGATATTCCGGGCGTAAATGTCAGTGGGAGTAATGTAAATAAATCAGATATTTCTATCCGTGGTTTACCGGCTGATTACACATTAATCATGGTTGATGGTCGTCGTCAAAATACCCGTGAATCCCGCCCAAATGGTAACGGCGGTTTTGAAGGTGCATTTATTCCGCCGGTAAATGCAATTGAGCGCATTGAAGTGGTACGTGGGCCAATGTCATCTCTGTATGGTTCTGACGCGATGGGCGGCGTTGTCAACATTATTACCAAAAATGTTACCAAAGAATGGACAGGATCTGCTTCTGTCGGCTTTACCGCACATGATAAAAGCACTTTTGGTAACGGGCATCATGGTAATTTCTTTGTTTCGGGTCCATTAGTTCAAGATAAGCTAGGGCTGCAAGTTTACGGCGGAGCAGACTATCACCCTGAAGATAATATCATCGGCGGTTCTAATCGTAATAAAAACCGAAATATCAATGCTAAACTTTCCTTTACTCCGACAGATAAACAAACCTTTATCTTAGAAGGCGGTCGCCACTTACTCGAAAAACAAGAAACACCGGGAAAATCCTTAGCGTTAACCACAACTCGTGGTGCCAGTGTTGCACAGAACCAACCGGGAGCTACGCACGCCATCAGAAATCACTGGTCTTTAACCCATCAAGCCGATTGGGATGTGATGACTTCCGAATTGAGCTTATATCAAGAAAAAGCCAAACGTGAAGTAAGCACAAATGGTGTGGTGGACTCTCGTAAACCGGAAATCACAAACACCGTATTTGATGCGAAATTCATGTTACCTGTGGCAAACCATTTCTTCGTATTTGGTGGTCAGCATCAAAATGCCAAATTGGAAGACGATTCCGTTACCAAAGTCAATCGAATGACAAGAACAGTGAATGGAAAAACGCAAACACGCTCAGTGCCTGTTTATAAAAATACGAAAAATAACGTTCACCAGTATGCATTTTTCCTTGAAGATGAAATTAATTTCACCGATAAATTCCTATTAACCCTAGGAACACGCTTGGATCATCACCAGAAGTTTGGTACGCATTGGAACCCAAGAGCCTATGCGGTTTACCATATTGATGATAACTTCAGTGTAAAAGGAGGAATTGCTAAGGCTTTCCGTGCGCCAAGTATTCGTGAATTAAGCGAAAGCTATGTTACTGCGACAGAAGCGGGCGCCGGTGTCATTTACGGTAATCCAAACTTAAAACCTGAAACCAGCGTCAATGAAGAAGTGAGTGTTGTTTACAATCACGATAGCGGTGCCAATGCCACAGTAACCTTGTTTAATACAGAGTTTAAAAACAAACTGACCAGCCATTACACCGGCAATCCGGATCCGCTTACCGGCGCAAAACTTTATAAATACAGCAATGTCGGTCGCGCCAATATTAAAGGCGTTGAAGTGAGTTCCCATATTCCGTTTGACGAACACTGGAACGTAGATTTGTCTTATACATACCAGCATTCAAAACGTAAATCGGATGAAGACATTTCAGCTTCAGGCGTAAGTTTAAGAGGATTGCCATTGGATAACACACCTAAGCATTCCGCTAGCGGAAAACTAAATTGGATCGTAAATGATCGCTTAAGCGCCTATACTCGCGTGGCTTATAAAGGCAAACAAATTTGGGCAAATCCGCGTAATGGCGACAACCGAAATGCCTACCGTACTCGCGGCGGATATACTACGGTGGATTTGGGCACAACCTATAAGGTTAATCCAAATGTCTCTCTTAACTTTGCGGTATTAAATATTGGTAATGAAATTGGTGAACGCGTGGATACCAACGGCGGAAGCTGGACGGTAGAAGATGGTCGTCGTTTCTGGACAAACCTTAATATCACATTCTAATCCAATCACAATAAGGCACATTTGATTTCTAAAATGTGCCTTTATTATAACCAGCCAAAGTCTGGCTATAAAAACCATACACTATGCGTATGGAGCCAAATAGCTTAAGCGATGAACAGAAAAAAATCCTCGCTATATAATGAACAAGACTGACAACCGAAATTCAACATATAGGGCGATTATTTAAC
>NZ_CABFLM010000054.1 GCF_901873365.1 uncultured Aggregatibacter sp. | reverse complement strand
TCAGAAGTGAAACGCTGTTATGCCGATGGTAGTGTGGGAGATTCCCATGTGAGAGTAGGTCACCGCCAAGTTTATTACTTGAGTAAATTAAATGTTAGTTTATTCAAGTAATAAATTTTTTAGCAGTCATAATGCAGTAGGCCCACCTGATTCCATACCGAACTCAGAAGTGAAATGCTGTTATGCCGATGGTAGTGTGGGAGATTCCCATGTGAGAGTAGGTCACTGCTAATCCCTATTAGGAGTGGTAGTTCAGCTGGTTAGAATACCTGCCTGTCACGCAGGGGGTCGCGGGTTCGAGTCCCGTCCATTCCGCCAATTTCAGTTATCTAAAGTTACATACCAATAGGGGCGTAGTTCAATTGGTAGAGCACCGGTCTCCAAAACCGGGTGTTGGGAGTTCGAGCCTCTCCGCCCCTGCCATTGATTATACCCTAGTTATATATCCTACCAAAATATTCTATCTTTTTATAAATTCTATTTAAATTTTACGTGGATATCTTGTTTTAACTTAACTGTAATTCTTCAGGCAAATACTAAACAGTAAATAGTTTGACAGTTTGTTTCCTGTTTTTGAGAATGTAGAGCATTCTATATATCTTATGTGCTTTATAAAAAGATTGAGCGAGTAGTACACTCTTTTTTACATTGATGACCAATGAATATTGGTAGTGGTTATTTATAGACCTTTTTATACTAGACATTATAACGCCTTCAAATCTTTATCTAATCATCTAGTCAACAATAAAGTGTCATCTAAAGAGCATTTTGTGTATTTTGCTTTGGAATAATATTATCCCTTTACCTAATGCTATTGTTTTCATAGGTTCTCCCTTAGCTTGTTGGGAAGGAGAGTTTCGTTTTGCCGATTCTGCGATGAGAAATAAAGTGCGGTCATTTTTGACGTTATTTCGTGCGAATTATGAATGTAAAAAAATAGCGCCTGCTATCAGGCGCTATATGTTGTATTAAGGAATGTTGTTATAGCAAGATATTGGCAAATAATAAGCCGAAACCTAAACAAAATGCCATACTTAATAAGCCGGGTAGCATGAAACTGTGGTTAAAAATGTATTTACCGATTCGTGTTGTACCGGTTGTATCAAAGTCAATTGACGCAATGATTGGACCGTAGTTCGGGATGAAGAAATAGCCGTTTACCGCAACAAACACACCAATCAAGATTGCCGGTGGAATACCAAGAGCAATACCTAATGGGAACAAGGTCGCTACGGTAGCTCCTTGGCTGTTAACTAACACAGAAAGTATGAACAAGGCGAAGGCAAATGTCCAAGGTGCAGTTTCGACTAAACCTTTTACTAAACCTTTAACTTCTTCCATATGGGCTTGCATTAAGGTATCACCTAACCATGCAATACCGAAAATAGCGATTACCGCACGCATACCGGCGTGGAATACAGAACCTTTAGTAATTTCAGTGCCATCCGGTTTACAGGTTAAGATAATTAACGCACCGATAGATAGCATGATGATCTCAATGGTATGCGCCATACCCATTGGTTTGCCATCAAATACCGGACGAAGAGAAGGCATTGCTCCCATTAACACAACAAGTAATGCACCAAATAAGAAAAGGGATACGGAGATTTTGGCGGATTTGCTAATTTCAAGTTCTTTACCGACAACAGTTGAATTAAAGGCTTCCGCATATTTTGGATCGTGTAAACGACGTTGATATTCCGGATCATCTTTTAATTCTTTACCCATTTTATTGACAAATAGACAAGCGCAGAAAATTCCCAGAATAGTAGAAGGAATTGTAACGATTAACACATCCCCTAAATGAATGCCTTGCGGTTCAAGATACGCGACAACTGCAACTACAGCGGCAGCAATCGGACTGGCAACAATCGCAAATTGAGAGGCGATAACCGCCATGGACATTGGACGTTCAGGACGGACGCCATTTTGACGACTCACTTCGGCAATTACCGGTAATACAGAATAGGCAACGTGGCCCGTACCGGCTAATAGCGTAAAGGTCCAAGTCACTGCAGGGGCGATAAATGTAATATGCTTTGGATTGCGACGTAAAATATTTGTCGCAATTTTGATCATGTAATCTAAACCACCTGACGCTTGCATTGCTGCTGCCGCAGAAACTACTGCCATAATCATAAACATCACGTCAATTGGCAAACCCGCCGGTTTTAAGCCGAAACCGAAAGATAAGATAGCTAGCCCCAAGCCGCCAAAGACACCCAAACCGATACCACCCACGCGCGCACCGACTAAAATACAGAGCAACACGATGGCGAACTGAAGTAAAAACATAGCAGACATACTGCCTCCTTTAAGTAAAACATAAAACTTGTATGGGGTATAAGAAATTATACTCAGCGATATTTGATAGACCTACCTTATTTAAGATAAATCAAGATGTCGTAACTCAAAAATCGGTTTAATTATATAAGAATTACGTAATAGTGAGTATGTAAGAGATTTGATGTTCTGATTGATTTATGATCTAGGTCACATTTTAAATCAATAAATGATTGTTATTTGAGCAAGTTCTGCCTTGGAATAAAAACAATAATTTTTGATAAATGGCGAAAGTAAAGTTATACTCTAGCTTTCTTTTTAAACCTAATGATTGAGAAACAAATGGAAGAATTTATGCCGATGGCAACGGCGTTTGCCAAAAACCATACACTCATTGTTGTTGCTTGGGTGGCTGTGTTTATTATGGTGATTTTCAGCTTTATTAAAGCCGCCACCAGTAAAACAAAGGTGATTGATAATGCCGAAGCAATTGCCTTAATTAACAATCAAAATGCCGTGGTTATTGACTTGCGTTCTATTGATGAGTTTACCAATGGACATATTATCAATAGCCTCAACCTGTTGCCTACCGAAATTAAAAATCACAACATTGGCAAAATTGAACAACATAAAGACACACCGGTGATTTTAGTGTGTACAAATGGGGTAACCTCGACAACCTCTGCCGAGATTTTGGCAAAACAAGGCTTTAATCATGTATATACATTAAAAGATGGCCTAGCAGGCTGGCGTGCAGCAAGCTTACCTTTAGTTAGAAAATAAATAAGGACTCCAATATGACCGAAGAAAAAAAAGACGTGATGAGCGAAGAGCAAGAGGCTCAAGCCGTACTTCAAATTCAACGTATCTATGTCAAAGATATTTCTTTTGAAGCGCCAAATCTTCCACATATTTTCCATCAAGAATGGAAACCGAAATTATCGTTTGATTTATCTACTGAAACCGTAAAATTAGGCGATGATTTATATGAAGTGTGTTTAAATCTTTCCGTTGAAACCACATTGGAAGATTCCGGTGATGTGGCGTTTATTTGTGAAGTTAAACAAGCCGGTGTATTCACGATTAGTGGTTTAGATGATATGCAAATGGCGCATTGTTTAACAGCGCAATGCCCAAATATGCTATTCCCATATGCGCGCGAATTAGTCTCTAACTTAGTTAATCGTGGCACATTCCCAGCATTAAACCTTTCTCCGGTGAACTTCGATGCATTATTTGTTGAGTATTTACAACGTCAACAACAAGAGCAAGAATCCGAAGAACAACCAAGCGTGAACTAATCTGCAAAACCCGCTTCATTAAGTGATAAAGCGGGTTTATTTTTTTCGTTACCGTCTTTTTCGCCATTCAAGGAGTTAATGATGAATACGACTTTGACCCATTCTTCAATTACTGTGTTAGGTGCCGGTTCTTTCGGTACGGCATTAGCCATTGCATTTTCACGTAATGGACATCCCACTTACCTTTGGGGGCACAATCCGCAAAAAATGCAGAAACTGAATGCTGAGCGACAAAATGCAGAATTTTTGCCGGATATTATTTTCCCTGAGGCGTTATCTCTGGAAGCCGATTTAGCGAAAGCGATTCAAGCCTCACGGGATTTATTGTTGGCGATTCCAAGTCATTGCTTTGGTGAAATTCTCTCACAAATTCGACCGCACTTACGTCCTGACAGTCGTATCATTTGGGCAACGAAAGGTTTAGAGCGGGATACCGGTCGTTTGTTAGAAGAGGTGATTAAGGAAAAATTAGGCAACCACTATCCGTTAGCAGTTCTTTCTGGGCCAACCTTTGCTAAAGAGTTGGCATCAGGGCTTCCTACAGCAATTACTTTAGCGTCGAATAATGAAGAATTTGCGTTGCAGTTTCAGGCGCGTATTCATTGCAGTAAACATTTTCGTGTGTATATTAACAACGATATGCTTGGCGTGCAGTTGGGGGGAGCGATTAAAAACGTGATTGCTATCGGTGCAGGTATTTCCGATGGCATGGGATTTGGCGCAAACGCCAGAACAGCGCTGATTACACGTGGCATTGCCGAAATATCCCGTTTAGGCACCGCACTTGGGGCAAACCCGAATACATTTATGGGAATGTCGGGGTTAGGTGATCTTGTTTTAACCTGTACTGACAATCAATCTCGCAACCGTCGCTTTGGTATTATGCTGGGGCAGGGCTTTTCTGCTCAAACGGCAATGGATAATATCGGTCAGGTCGTGGAGGGCTTTTATAATACAAAAGAAGCGCATTTGCTTGCGCAACGGCACGGTATCGAAATGCCTATCACGGAGCAAATTTATCAAGTGCTATTTTGTGGTAAAAATGCAAAAGAAGCGGCAGTAAATTTATTAGGCAGAGAACGTAAAGAGGAATAATTCATGTCATCAACGGTTTGGCAATCTATTCGTCAGGAAGCGAAAGAGTTGGTAGAGAATGAACCTATGCTTGCCAGTTTTTTCCATTCCACCATTTTAAAACACCATAACTTAGGCAGCGCGTTAAGTTATATTTTAGCGAACAAATTAGCCAATACGATTATGCCGGCAATTGCCTTGCGTGAGATTATTGAAGAAACCTATCAGGAAAAACCAAGCATCATTGAATGTGCTGCCTGTGATATTCAAGCGGTGCGTCAGCGCGATCCGGCAGTGGAGCTTTGGTCAACACCATTGCTTTATTTAAAAGGGTTTCATGCCATTCAAAGTTATCGTATTACACACTATTTATGGCAACAAAATCGCAAAGCACTTGCGATTTACCTGCAAAATCAGATTTCTGTGGCGTTTGATGTGGATATTCACCCGGCAGCAAAAATCGGCCATGGCATCATGTTTGACCATGCCACCGGTATTGTGGTAGGGGAAACGTCCGTGATTGAAAATAACGTGTCTATTTTGCAAGGCGTTACGCTTGGCGGAACAGGTAAAGAATGTGGCGATCGCCATCCGAAAATTCATGAAGGTGTGATGATCGGTGCTGGTGCGAAGATCTTAGGCAATATCGAAGTCGGCAAATACGCTAAAATCGGTGCTAATTCAGTGGTCCTACAACCGATTCCGGACTATGCCACCGCCGCCGGCGTACCGGCACGCATTATAGGCAAAGACAAAGATGCCAAACCGGCATTTGAGATGGACCAAAATTTTATTGATCTGAGCATGGAATTAAATATTTAGCACGCATCATCAGTAAAAACATCATAAAAATTGACCGCACTTTTCTGCTGATGGTTTCTGGTCTCTCTAGAAACTGTCGTGAGAAAAGTCGTAACCAGAAGAAAATGAGGTAAAAATGACAAACGTAATTCATACCGATAAAGCACCGGCAGCCATCGGCCCCTATGTTCAAGCCGTTGATTTGGGTAATTTTGTGTTGACCTCCGGACAAATTCCGGTGAACCCGCAAACTGGCGAGATTCCGACAGATATTGCTCAACAAGCGAGACAGTCTTTAGAAAATATTAAAGCGATTTTAGAACAAGCCGGTTTAGGCGTGAAAGATATTGTGAAAACCACGGTATTTGTGAAAGATTTAAAAGATTTTGCAACAGTTAATGCAGAGTATGAAGCCTTTTTCAAGGCGCATCATCATCCCAGTTTTCCGGCACGTTCTTGTGTCGAAGTCGCGCGTTTGCCGAAAGATGTTGGATTAGAAATCGAAGCGATTGCTGTTAGATCATAATTCTTCAGCGAATATGATTTCTTAAGGTCAAACCTTTGTTAAACAGCGGTTTGGCCTTTTTTCTTGATTTGTTACACCATGGCGCATTTAGGTGACGTATTCATTCTATTGTTAGGCATTATTTTAATGCAACAAAAAAGCGCTAAGTAAAAACTTAGCGCTTTTTCTGAATATGGCGGAGGAACTGGGATTCGAACCCAGGGAGGGCGTAAACCCTCGCCGGTTTTCAAGACCGGTGCCTTCAACCGCTCGACCATTCCTCCGTGTGTTGAAGTGACGTGAATAATACGGACTCTCGTTATTTAAGTCAAGCAGTTAAATAAAAGAAATCATTTAACTGCTTTATTTTCAGTCGATAGTATTATTTTACTTCCGCCTTCGTCGGCTCCGCATAAACATGGCTGATTGCCGTATGATGTCCTGCCGCGCCTTTGCCGTAGAAATAATAGCGGGATTTTTTCCATTCAGATACGGGATAAGTCTGTATCGGTTCATCCGAGGCTTTGGCTAATGTCGCCTCTGCTTTGGTATGCGCGACTGCAGAGAATGTTCCAATTCGTCCGTTGAACATATAAGTGCGGTCGGTTTCAGCCATGAATTTCACCTCATGTGCTGTTTTCGGCTCGACCTGTTCAGCTACTGCCGTAGTGGGTTCTGACGTCACGTTATGATTTAAACGTTCTAAAGATGCCTGAATTTTCTTTTCAACAGAATCATTTGCCGGCTGAGCAATAAATTCAGTTAACGGTTGAACGTCATTTTTCGCTTTCTCAACAATCATATCCAAGGCTGGCACAGTAAGGCTCTTCTCGGTTTCTTCGCTAGATTGATTTTGTTGTTCAAGTAGCTCATCAACAGATAAGAACGCATTTTCTTTTTCTTTCGGTTGATTGATTTGTGTCATATCGATCCAAATTTTACCGCTGGCAAGCTCCGGAGAGGCTACCGCAGCAAATAACGGCATAGGTGATTTTTCTTGCGGACGACGACGGCGTTGATTATTTACACGTAAATGACGTGGTAAACGACGTTGACGAGCATTATCACGATTATTGCGTTCAGGTTCATTTGAGATTTCTGTTACTTCCGCAGAAACAATGGATTCCTCTGGGGCATGAGCAACATTCACGTTTTCAACAAATGAAACCTTTTCTGCTTGGTCAGCTTGAATGTCATTTACCTCATCATAAACGCGGACTTTTTTGCGTAAGTCGCGACGTTGACGGCGTTGTGCAGGTTCAGCCTTTTCTTCGGTAACCGGGGTAGAAGATTCAGGTTTAATGATTTCTTCAATCACTTCAGGTTTACGATTACGTTTAGCGTTGCGCTCTTGGTAACGATTTCTCGCTTCAAATTTATCCGCACTTTGTTCTTCAACAACGTTTTCCGTATTTTCGTTGCGAACACGACGGTTGTTACGACGATCTTGATTGCGACGATTACGGTTGTTCATGTTTCTGTTGTTTGGACGAGCTTTTTTATTTTTCTCTTCCGGTTTTGGCTCAGACGCAAATAAACCTTTTAACGCGGCGAATAAACGGCTTAACAACGATGGCGCTTTGGGTTCTTTGCGCTCAACCGGCTCCGGTGCAGGCATTGTAATGGCCAAAGAGACTGCCGCACTTTCCACCGCCGGTATTTCTGCCTGTGCCGCTTCAATATTACGAGAAACCAACGATTCCTCTGCAGCAAAGGTTTCGTCTTGATCTTGATGTAATTTTGCCAAATTGTAGCTTAACTCATTCACTTCTTCGCCATCACGAACACGGAACACACTAAAGTTCGGTGTTTCCATCGCTTCGTTTGGTACCACGATAATATCGACATCATGGCGTTTTTCGATGCTATGAATAGCTTTACGTTTTTCGTTTAATAAGTAAGAAGCAATTTGTACCGGAACGATGGTGTGAACCTGTTTGGTATTTTCTTTTAACGCTTCTTCTTCCAATAAACGCAAGATAGAAAGTGAAAGTGATTCGTTATCACGGATTTTACCGGTGCCTTGGCAACGCGGGCAGACGTGATGAGAGGATTCGCCTAATGACGGACTCAAACGTTGGCGTGACATTTCCAACAAACCGAAGCGGGAAATACGACTAATTTGAATACGTGCGCGATCTTGACGTACGGCATCACGGATGCGATTTTCCACTTCACGTTGATGGCGAACCGGTGTCATGTCGATGAAGTCGATAACGATCAAACCACCCAAGTCGCGTAAGCGCAGTTGACGCGCAATTTCATCTGCGGCTTCAAGGTTAGTGTTTAATGCGGTTTCTTCGATATCGCCACCACGGGTAGAACGTGCGGAGTTAATATCAATGGCTGTCAACGCTTCAGTGGCGTCAATGACAATAGAACCACCGGAAGGCAAACGCACTTCACGTTGGAAAGCGGATTCAATTTGGGATTCGATTTGATAATGACTGAACAGCGGTACTTCGCCTTGATACAATTTCACGCGATTAATGAAATCCGGACGCACTAATTTGATGTGTGCTTTTGCTTTTTCATAGACTTTCGGGCTATCAATCAGAATTTCACCGATGTCACGACGCAAATAGTCGCGAATCGCACGCACGATAACATCACTTTCTTGGTGAATTAAGAACGGCGCAGGGCGGCTTTCTGAGGCTTGTTTGATCGCCTCCCAATGGTGCAATAGCACTTTTAAGTCCCATTGCAATTCTTCTGGCGATTTACCTACACCGGCGGTACGTACGATTAAGCCGATACCTTCAGGCACATCCAAAGAACTCAAGGCATCTTTTAATTCCAAACGTTCATCGCCCTCAATGCGACGAGAAATGCCACCTGCACGAGGGTTGTTTGGCATGATCACCAAATAACTTCCTGCCAAGGAAATAAAGGTTGTCAACGCAGCACCTTTATTGCCACGTTCTTCTTTGTTCACTTGAACAATAACTTCTTGTCCTTCAGAAATAATATCGCGAATATTCGGGCGGCCTTGATAGACATAATCTGCCGGGAAATATTCACGTGCAATTTCTTTTAACGGTAAAAAACCGTGACGTTCTGCGCCATAATCCACAAAAGCAGCTTCTAAACTCGGCTCAACGCGAGTGATTTTCCCTTTGTAAATATTGGCTTTTTTCTGTTCGTGACCAGGACTTTCAATGTCCAGGTCGAATAAGCGTTGTCCATCGACTAACGCAACGCGCAACTCTTCTTTTTGAGTTGCGTTAATTAACATTCTTTTCATTCGTTTTCTCTTTTATCGAAAAGGGGTTATCCCCTAAAAATACGTCATCAAAAATGACCGCACTTTGCTTAGTCGCCGACCTCGTGTCTGTCGCAGAATGTCCGTCTTCCCGACTGTCATCTGCTGGGCGCATTGGCAACCTTATTCACACTCATATCATCTTGATATGTGAATAAAAACAAAACCGGTTAAAAAATGGTTTGCAAGCTGTCGCTCATGTTGATGGTTAAAAATCATTGCAATAACAACGTCTTATGCCGAATGCTGCATTGTGTTTTATCAATGATAACCTGTTTATTTTAAAGCCTTTTTTGACTCAAAAAAGGCTCACCATTATCGCTTGAATAGGGATTTTTAGCAAGGCGTTTCACCCTTTGTGGAAGATTCTTTGCGACATTCAAACTCACCATACAATATGCTATGATGCGCGCCAATTTTTATGTAAAAGATCGTAATAAACACAAAATGAATGAAAAAATAGTTAACCCGAACGTGCAATTTCTCACCATAAGCGATGATGAAGCAGGTCAGCGATTGGATAATTTTCTCCTTGCGCGCTTAAAAGGGGTGCCTAAAAGCCTGATTTATCGCATTGTACGCAAAGGCGAAGTGCGGGTGAATAAAGGCAGAAGTAAGCCGGAATATAAATTACAAGCCGAGGATGTGGTACGAATTCCACCGGTACGTGTGGCAGAAAATGCACAAGACATCGTTTCTCATAAACTCACCAAAGTCGCTCAATTAGAACAACACATTATTTTTGAAGACAATTACTTATTAGTGCTTAATAAGCCTTCCGGTATTGCCGTACATGGGGGAAGTGGGCTTGATTTTGGCGTGATTGAAGCATTACGCGCACTTCGTCCGGAGGCGCGTTTCTTGGAATTGGTTCATCGTTTGGATCGCGATACTTCGGGGATTTTATTGGTAGCGAAAAAGCGTTCTGCGTTGCGTCATTTACATGAACAGTTGCGTGAAAAAACGATCCAAAAGGATTATTTGGCGCTAGTGCGCGGTCAGTGGCAATCACACTGTAAAGTGGTGCAGGCACCGCTGTTGAAAAATGAGCTGTCGAGCGGCGAGCGCATTGTGAAAGTCAGTGAGCAAGGTAAACCGTCGGAAACCCGTTTTTCTGTAGAAGAGCGTTATGTTAATGCCACGTTGGTTAAAGCGTCACCGGTCACCGGGCGAACTCATCAAATCCGCGTGCATACCCAATACGCAGGCCATCCCATTGCATTAGATAGCAAATATGGCGACAAAGTATTCGATCAACAAATGGCCGAATTAGGTTTGAATCGTTTATTTTTGCATGCTTATTCTATTCGTTTTGAACATCCGCATAGCGGTGAAACGTTGCGTTTGACAGCGCAGTTGGATGAGAAAATGAAAGGGATCTTAAAACGGTTGCGAGAGATGAAGTAAAGTGCGGTGGATTTTCCGTGCTTTTTGAAAATACTGAAAAAACTGACCGCACTTTTGCCGTGTTGATCACATTTCTCAAATAAAAACGGCGAAAAAATTGACCGCACTTTCCCCTTTATCTTTAAGCGTTGTAGAATCAATCTTATCCCATCAACGTCGAGGATAGGCTATGAAACGTGTGACGCTTCTTTTGAATAGAACCTTACTGGCCAGTAGCATGGTATTGCTCACGGCGTGCCATTCCATCCTTTATCAACCCGCGAAAACCCTCAGCCAAATTGACCCGGAAAAGGGGTACCGTTTAGAAAAGACCATGCAACAAGCGCTGGAAAAAGAAAATTTAGTGATTGTCACTTTTTCCGGTGGTGGCTCACGGGCGGTGTCTTTGGGATATGGCGTGTTAGAACAGTTTCAGCAGGCAACAGTACGCCCAACGGAAAGGGGCGATACGTTATTACAAAATATTGATGTGGTGTATGGCGTGTCCGGCGGTTCGGTGTTGGCGGCCTATTTGGCGTTAGAAGGGCAAGAAACGATCCCCAAATTTAAGGAGTTTTTTCTCAAGAAAGATTTCCAAAAAAAAGTCATTAATGAAGTGTTTTCTTTGAGCAATGTGCCTCGGCTTACTTCGCCGCAATTCGGGCGTAGCGATTTATTGCAAGAGCAACTGAATTTGGCGTTATATAACGGAAAGACGTTTGCCGATTTGGCACGGAAACGTAAAGGACCGTTTGCGGTAATTAACGCCACAGATATGACGGCAGGACAGAAAGTGTCGTTTACGCAAGACTTCTTTGATTGGCTTTGCGTGGATTTGAATGATATTGAAATTGCGCGTGCGGTGGCGGCATCCAGTGCGGTGCCGTTGATTTTTTCACCAATCACCTTGAATAATCATGCCGGTCTTTGCCACGCAGAAAGCAAAAAAGCGTTTCTTATGCAAACCCAGCCGGGCAATCACTTGTTATTGAACAATTTTAATGCCATGCAAAAGCGCTTAGCGCGTTATCAAGATAGTGTAGAACAACCTTATTTGCATTTAGTGGATGGCGGTTTAACGGATAATTTAGGATTGGCCAGTTTGTTGGATATGTCGAATTTGCTCAGTGTACGCAAACTTTATGCCGAATTGAAGAAATCCGCTTTGCGCCATGTGGTTGTGGTCAGTGTGAATGCACAAAATGAACGAACCAGCCATATCGACAAATCGGCGGATGTGCCGGGCGTGAGAGAAGTGGTCGATACGGTGATCAATGTGCCGATTGATAAGGCGACGGAATCGACCGTGCAATATTCACAAAAATTTGCGAATCAATGGAACGCTTATGCTAAACGTCAAAGAGATGCCAAGATTAAGGTTTATTTTGTGAATGTGAGTTTGAAAGATTTGCCGGAAGGACAATTGAAAAAAGAAGTGTTAAATATCGGAACGTCTTTTTACCTACCGGAATCTGACGTGGATAAGTTGCGTGAAGCCGCGAAGATTTTGTTAATGCAATCGAAAGAGTATCATGCCGCACTAAAAGCATTACAGTAGTGAAATCAGCAATATCAGATTGGGGTTTGTTATCGGCAAAGTGCGGTAGATGTTGAGGGTAAATGGCACGCCCTAAAGGATTCGAACCTTTGACCCACGCCTTAGAAGGGCGTTGCTCTATCCAGCTGAGCTAAGGGCGCATTGTAAAAGGAACAGTAAAGAAGTAGAGAGAGTGGTCGGCGAGATAGGATTTGAACCTACGACCCACTGGTCCCAAACCAGTTGCGCTACCAAACTGCGCTACTCGCCGAAAAGATGTGTAGCATTATAGTTTTCTTTCTTATTCAGTCAATAAGTTTTTTTTATTTTGCCATTGAATGCCTAAATTTATTGCAATTCAGCTTACATAAAAGGGGCTTTTCTGACAAAATAGCAAACGTTTGTATTTTCTTTTTCATCGGAGACGCCAATGACCGCTCAAATTATTTCCGGAACGCAATTAGCCAGTCAAATTAAATCGAATGTGGCTCAACAAATTTCACAGTATGTCGCTCAGGGAAAAAGAGCACCGGGCTTAGCTGTGATTTTAGTGGGGGCGGATCCTGCCTCACAAGTGTATGTGGGCAGTAAACGGAAAAGCTGTGCTGAAATCGGCATCACGTCAAAATCTTACGATTTACCAGAAACTACAACGGAACAGGCGTTGTTGGAACTGATTAAAGAATTGAATCAAGATAATACAGTCGATGGTATTTTAGTGCAGTTGCCGTTGCCAAAACACATTGATAGCACCAAAGTGATTGAGCAAATTTCTCCGGAAAAAGATGTGGACGGTTTTCATCCTTATAATGTTGGGCGTTTGTGCCAACGCATTCCCACATTGCGCGCTTGTACTCCTTACGGCGTGATGAAATTATTGGAAACCACCGGTATTTCTTTCTATGGCAAACACGCAGTCATTGTGGGCGCCTCTAATATTGTCGGTCGTCCGATGGCACTTGAATTGCTGTTAGCCGGTTGCACCGTGACCGTAACACACCGTTTCACCGAAGATTTGGCGAGCCATATTCGTCAAGCGGATATTTTAGTGGTGGCGGTGGGCAAACCGAAATTCATTAAAGGTGAATGGATTAAAGAAGGCGCGGTAGTGGTGGATGTGGGCATTAACCGCCTTGAGGGCAAACTTGTGGGCGATGTGGAATTTGATATTGCCGCACAGCGTGCGTCCTATATTACTCCGGTGCCGGGGGGCGTAGGCCCGATGACAGTGGCGATGTTGATGCAAAACACGCTTTCCGCTTATGAAAAACAACAGGGTGACGCAGCATAGCGTTTCCTTAAAAAAGACATAAAAAATCCACCGCACTTTAAATCGATTTTACATCGGAAGTGCGGTGGATTTTTTCATTGTTTATTTTAGGCTGTCAACTGTACCAAAATACGACGAATCGGCTCTGCCGCACCCCATAATAATTGGTCGCCCACGCTGAACGCCGCGAGGTATTCCGGCCCCATATTGAGTTTGCGTAAACGGCCGACCGGAACGCTTAATGTGCCGGTCACTTTGGTCGGTGTTAATTCGTGCAATGTGGTTTCTTTGTCATTTGGAATCACTTTCACCCATTCGTTGTGAGACGCTAAAATTTGCTCGATTTCCGCTAACGGAATATCACGTTTTAATTTAATGGTGAAGGCTTGGCTGTGGCAGCGTAAAGCACCGATACGCACGCATAAGCCATCAACCGGAATCGGGTTGTCGCTTAAGCCAAGAATTTTGTTGGTTTCTGCGTAACCTTTCCACTCTTCTTTGGTTTGTCCGTTTTCCCAAAGCTTATCAATCCATGGAATCAAGCTGCCGGCCAATGGTGCGCCGAAGTTATCAATTGGGAAATCGCTGTCACGCATTTTTGCTGTTACGGCGCGTTCAATATCTAAAATAGAAGAATGCGGTTGTGCCAATAACGCTTTGACTTCGCCATTGAGTTCCCCCATTTGTACCAACAACTCACGCATATTTTTAGCGCCGGCACCACTCGCGGCTTGGTAAGTCGCCACGGAAATCCATTCCACTAAATCCTGTTTAAATAGCCCGCCTAACGCCATTAACATCAAGCTTACCGTGCAGTTACCGCCCACATAGGTTTTCACGCCGTTTTTCAAGCCCTCGCTAATCACGTGTTGGTTTACCGGATCTAAGACGATGATGGCATCTTTTTCCATACGCAATGCAGACGCTGCATCTACCCAATAGCCATCCCAACCGGCCGCTTTTAATTTTGGATACACGTCGTTAGTGTAATCACCGCCTTGGCAAGTGACGATAATGTCTAATTTTTTCAATTCGTTAATATCAAACGCATCTTTTAATGTGCCTGCGTCTTTACCGGCAAATGTCGGTGCGGCTTGACCGGCTTGAGAGGTGGTAAAGAAAACCGGATTAATGTTCGCAAAATCATTTTCTTGCTGCATACGTTCCATTAAAACGGAACCCACCATTCCGCGCCAACCGATAAAACCCACGTTTTTCATAAATGTATCCTTTATTAGAGAAAATTTGAGGGATTAATTAATAGCAAGAGATGGCGCGTTAAGGCAAGTCTTTTTCCAATCTTTTTTTTATTTTTGAACATCATCAAAAAACAGACCGCACTTTTTGACAGGTGAGCTGTGATATTCACGCACCACGTGAAAGTGATCGCGTGTGTGCTATAATCCCCAAATATTTATTTTTTTATTTGTTTAAGGATACACATGCAATTTTCTAAAATGCACGGACTCGGCAATGATTTTATGGTGGTGGATGCGGTTACGCAGAACGTTTATTTTCCCGCCGACACCATTAAACGTTTAGCTGATCGTCATCGTGGCATTGGTTTTGATCAGCTGTTGGTGGTAGAGCCGCCTTATGATCCCGAATTGGATTTTCATTATCGTATTTTTAATGCAGATGGCAGTGAAGTGGCGCAATGTGGTAATGGTGCTCGTTGTTTTGCCCGTTTTGTGACGCTCAAAGGCCTAACCAACAAAAAAGATATCGCCGTCAGTACACAAAACGGCAAAATGGTGTTGACCGTCAAAGAAGACGACAATGTGCGTGTGAACATGGGCGAACCCATTTGGGAGCCGAATAAAATTCCGTTTACCGCCAATAAATTCGAGAAAAATTATATTCTGCGCACGGAAATTCAAACGGTACTCTGTGGCGCGGTATCCATGGGCAATCCACATTGTGTGGTGCAGGTGGACGATATTCACACCGCCAACGTGGCGCAGCTCGGACCATTACTTGAAAACCATGAGCGTTTTCCGGAACGGGTGAATGCTGGTTTTATGCAGGTGGTGAACCGCAAACATATTAAATTACGCGTACATGAGCGTGGCGCGGGCGAAACCCAAGCCTGCGGTAGCGGTGCTTGTGCGGCAGTCGCTGTGGGGATTATACAAGGCGTATTGGATAATGAAGTGCAGGTGGATTTGCCTGGCGGCAGTTTGCTGATTGAATGGCAAGGCGAAGGGCATCCGCTGTATATGACCGGTAGCGCCACCCACGTCTATGACGGTGTGATTTATCTCTAATTTTCGATCATCTGCGATGCAAAACGAACTGCAAAAATACCTGACTTACTTGCGCATTGAACGTCAAGTGAGTCCTCATACGCTGACCAACTATCAACATCAGTTGGTGCGCGTTATCGCCATTTTGCAGGACGCCGGAATTCAACAATGGCAACAAGTCACACCAAGTGTCGTGCGCTATGTGTTGGCACAAAGCAGTAAACAGGATGGCTTAAAAGAAAAAAGCTTGGCGTTACGCCTTTCTGCGTTGCGCCGCTTTTTGAGTTATTTGGTGTATCAAGGGCAGCTCAAGGTGAATCCGGCCGTGGGCGTTTCCGCGCCTAAGCAACCCAAACATTTACCCAAAAACATCGATAGGGATCAAATTCAGCTATTACTTGCTAATGACAGCAAAGAGCCCATTGATATCCGCGATCGCGCCATGATTGAATTGTTTTACAGCTCCGGTTTGCGTTTGTCGGAATTGCAAGGATTGAACTTAAACAGCATTAATCTTCGCGTGCGTGAAGTAAGGGTGATTGGTAAAGGGAACAAAGAGCGCATTGTGCCACTGGGACGTTATGCTTCCCACGCCATTCAACAATGGCTCAAAGTGCGGTTGTTATTTAACCCAAAAGACGATGCGTTATTTGTCAGTCAGTTGGGGAATCGCATGTCCACGCGCACGATTCAAATGCGCTTGGAACGCTGGGGCATTCGACAAGGGGTGAATAGCCATTTGAATCCGCATAAACTCCGCCACTCTTTTGCCACCCATATGTTGGAAGCCAGTTCGGATTTACGCGCGGTGCAAGAATTGCTCGGACACAGTCATTTATCAACAACGCAAATTTATACACATTTAAATTTTCAACATTTAGCCGACGTGTATGATGCGGCGCATCCGCGAGCCAAACGGAAAAAATAAGAAAAAATACGATGATTTTTTACCGCACTTTCAGTGCGACTTAATGGATTTTCACCAATGAAGACAACTCAAAAATCTCTCCCTTTGTTACAAATCCACTGCCTCAATAAACATTTCGGGCAGACGCATGTGCTACGTGATATTTCCCTTGAATTGCACAGTGGCGAAATCTTGTTTTTACTCGGTGCTTCCGGTTGTGGAAAAACGACTTTGCTACGTGCTATTGCCGGTTTTGAACAACCTGATAACGGTGAAATTTACCTAAAAGAGCGGTTGATTTTTGGCGTAAATTGCAATATTCCACCGCAACAGCGTCGGCTAGGCTATGTGGTGCAAGAAGGTGTGTTATTTCCACACTTGAATGTGTATCGCAATATTGCTTACGGGTTGGGCGATGGCAAAGGTCGTTCCCCGGAAGAACGACAACGTATTGACGAAGTGATGGCGCTTACCGGCATTTGTGCGCTCGCCGACCGTTTCCCACACCAACTTTCCGGTGGGCAACAACAACGTGTCGCCTTGGCACGCGCCATTGCGCCAAATCCTGAACTGATTTTATTAGACGAACCTTTTAGTGCCTTAGATGAACATCTGCGCCAACAAATCCGTCATGATATGTTGCAAGCACTCCGCCAAAGTGGTACTTCCGCCATTTTCGTCACCCATGATCGAGACGAGGCCTTGCGTTATGCCGATAAAATCGCTGTGTTGCAAAATGGAGAAATCTTACAAATTGCCAACCCGCGTACGCTTTATTGGTCGCCAAAACACCTTTCCACTGCCACCTTTATCGGCGAAAGCATTGTGTTGCCGGCAACCTTAAATTCACCTTCAACGGCGCATTGCCAATTAGGTGACATTGCCGTCATAGACAAAAGCCAAGGGCAACAAAGCGGCACGCTACTTCTCCGTCCGGAACAATTCTGCTTGTCAAAAACACCGCAAAATCCGACCGCACTTTTTAACGCCATCGTCCGCCACGTGGAATTCAAAGGCAAAATTACGGCGATTCGACTTGAAATAAACGGGTTCGACATTGAGTTAGAGGAACACCATGGAATTGAGTTGTGTGTAGGAGATAAGGTTGACGTTTATTTATATGGCACGGGCTTGTTTTATGGGGAATAAGTGTTGGCTTTATGGCGGTTGCAATTTACGTTGTAGGTAAAAAAAGCGCTATTCATGAGCACATGAGTTAAAAAGTGCGGTTCATTTCAAACATAACGCTATCTCAAATGCGCTTCCAATAATGCCCTTAATTCATCTCCATCATGACAACGTTTTACAATCTCAAATAAATCCGTTGCTTCTTTATATTCACATTTCAAATACTGCAGCCATTGCTTAATGCGTGCCACGTGGTAAAAACCACTGTCGTGACAATTTTCTAATGTGGCGTATTTGCGCAAAATCGGCAGGATTTCAGACCAGTTTAACGGCGCATCGTTATGTTTTAGCACACGGCTTAAATTGGGGATATTGAGTGCTCCACGACCAACCATTAAATCTTCACAGCCAGTCATTTCTAAGCATCGTTGCCCATCTTCCCAACGCCAAATTTCACCGTTGGCGATCACTGGAATATGGAGTTTTTGGCGGATTTCACCAATTTTTTGCCAGTTGATACGATCAGCGCGATAACCATCCGCTTTGGTGCGGCCGTGAATCGCAATTTCAGTGGCGCCACCTTGTTGCACCGCATCCGCAATGTCAAAAGCAAAGTCGGTGGAATCCCAGCCTAAGCGCACTTTGACACTCACTGCCTGTTCTTGCGGTACGGCTTGACGAATGGCTTTGGTGGCTTGATAGATAAGTTCCGGTTGTTTTAACAAAGAAGCGCCACCGTTGCTGCCGTTGACGGTTTTTGACGGGCAGCCACAATTTAAATCAACGCCGTGGGAACCTAATTGAATGGCAAGTTCGGCATTTTCCGCCAGCCATTGAGGATGTTGTCCGAGCAGTTGCACACGTACCGGCGTACCGCTTGGCGTGTAGCCCTGTTGGCGTAATTCAGGGCAAAGACGATAAAAGACTTTTGGTGGGAGGCGTTGATCCACCACGCGGACAAATTCGGAAATGCACAAATCGTAATCGTTCACTTCCGTTAATAATTGACGTACGAGAGGATCAAGCACGCCCTGCATCGGGGCTAAAATGACGCGCAAAGGTTATTTCCAGCCTTTGGCTTTGCAAATCAAGTCGTATGCGGCTTGAATTTGCTGGGTTTTCTCTTTCGCCATTTCCATCATTTCCGGCGGCAACCCTTTTGCCACTAATTTATCCGGATGATTTTCATTCATTAAACGACGATAGGCACGTTTCACTGTGGGTTGATCGTCTGTCGCGCTAACCCCAAGCACTTGATAAGCATCGTTTAAGGTTGGGCCGGAAGAGGATTGAGATTGCTGTTGATAGCCGCCTTGGGAGCCGGAATGTTGCTCGTAGTAGCCGCCTTGTTGGTAGAAACCGCCACGCGCAAAATGACGCGCCGCCATTTCCATCGCCAACATTTGCTCAAATTGAACACGAGATAAGCCCAGTTCTTCAGCAACAATAAACAGCACCTCTTTTTCATTGTCATGTAAATGATCGTCAGAAAAGGCCGCTTGAATTTGCACGGATAAAAATGCCCGCAATAAATCCGCACGTTGTCCGCAACCAAGACGAAATTCACGAATCACCTGACGAATCGGGAAATCTGTCTGTTTGCCACGATTAAATGCCTCTTGCGCTAAACGACGACCGGCATCGTCCAGTTGCATTTGGTCCATTAAATGGGTTGCTAACAGAATGTCATTCTCCGTCACGCGTCCTTTGGCTTTGCTTAAATGCCCCAACACCGCAAAGGTGGTTTGCATAAACAACAGTTGACGGGTGGTTTTCGTTTTGAAGAAAGAAGAATTGACTGTGCCCAGTTCATACAGTTTTTTGTCTGCAAGATGACCGAGAAACACACCAGCTAACATGCCAAAGAAACCGCCCAATCGAAAGCCGATTAAGGCACCTAAAAATTTCCCAATAAAATTCATTGTCGCTCCGTTAGGGTCAAAAAAGTGCGGTGGATTTTCTCAGCAAATTGAAAAACGCGTGGAAAAACAACCGCACTTTCGCTTTATTTAATGCCGTATTGCTCACGATAAGCGCGCATTGCCGGTAAATATTGTTGGTATTCCGGTTGAGTTTCAATGAACGCCATCAAATCGGCAAAATCAATGATAGATAACACGTCGCATTGGTAATCGCGCTCGACTTCTTGAATCGCAGACAGCTCGCCATTGCCACGTTCTTGACGATTCAAGGCAATCAATACCGCGCTTAATTGCGCTTCATTGGCTTGAATAATTTGCATGGATTCACGAATTGCCGTGCCGGCAGTGATCACATCATCCACCAACAACACCTTGCCACGCAACGGACTGCCGATTAAATTGCCACCCTCGCCGTGATCTTTGGTTTCTTTGCGGTTAAAGCATACCGGTTTGTTAATGTGAAAACGGTTGAATAACGCAATAGATACCGCAGTGGCAATGGGAATGCCTTTGTACGCCGGGCCAAAAATTATGTCGTATTGCAAACCTGCATCTTGTAAGGCTGCCGCATAAAATTCACCTAAACGGGCAAGATCGGCGCCTTGATTAAACAAACCGGCGTTAAAGAAATAAGGGCTCACACGGCCGGATTTCAAGGTGAACTCACCAAATTTTAAAACCTGACGGGCAAGGGCGAATTCAATAAACTGTTGTTTATAGTTTTCCATCTTCCTATCCTTATTCTGCCAATGCCGCACGTTGGGTTTGGAAAATGATCTCGCAGCCTTGTTTGGCGAGATCTAATAAGGTTAATAATTCCTCGTGGCTGAACGGTTCGCCTTCTGCGGTACCTTGTACTTCAATCATACGGCCGTCTTCCATCATCACCACGTTCATGTCTGTTTCTGCGGCAGAATCTTCCACGTATTCCAAATCGCATACCGCTTCGCCGTTTACGATGCCGACAGAAATCGCCGCTACCAAGCCTTTTAATGGATTTTTGCTTAATGTGCCGTTTGCCACCAAGCCGTTCAACGCATCGCATAACGCCACGCAAGCGCCGGTAATGGAAGCGGTGCGTGTGCCGCCGTCCGCTTGGATCACATCACAATCTAAGGTCACACAACGCTCACCAAGGGCTTCTAAATCAACCATAGCGCGCAAAGAGCGGGCAATTAAACGCTGAATTTCCAAAGTACGTCCGCCTTGCTTGCCTTTTGCCGCTTCACGTTGCATACGGCTGTGGGTTGAACGTGGCAACATGCCGTATTCCGCTGTGACCCAACCTTGTCCCTGTCCTTTTAAAAAGCGCGGCACGCCATCTTCCACGGTGGCAGTACACAACACTTTAGTATCGCCAAACTCCACCAGCACGGAACCTTCCGCGTGTTTGGTGTAATGACGGGTGATTTTAATCGGGCGGGTTTGGTTGTTGGCACGTTGATTCGGACGCATGAAAAATTCCTCGTTAAGCAATAAAAAAATCGCGCCATTTTAGCACGCAAACTGACAGAAACGAAATTTGGCAGTACAATAGAACGCAAATTTTAGCGCCTAAAAATGAAGGAATTATTATGATTTATAGCATGACGGCATTCGCCAGTTTAGAAATCAAAAAAGACTGGGGAAACGCAGTTTGGGAAATCCGTTCGGTCAATCAACGTTATTTAGAAACCTTTTTCCGCCTGCCGGAACAATTCCGCAGTTTAGAAAACACCTTACGCGAAACCCTGCGTCAAAAACTCACTCGTGGCAAAATCGAATGTACCCTGCGTATTGATAACAAAAAGCAAGCCGCAACGGAATTGCACATTAATCAAGAACTCGCCACGCAAGTATTGCAATCTTTGCAATGGCTGAAACAGCAAGCGGGCGAAGGCGACTTCAATTTAACCGATGTGTTGCGTTATCCCGGCGTAGTGGAAGTGCCGGAACAGGATGTGGATTTAATCAGCCAAGATCTATTGGTGGCCTTTGAGCAAGTGGTCGAGGAATTTATCGCTATGCGTCAACGAGAAGGGGAGAAAATCCATACGTTGCTGACACAACGCCTTGAAGCCATCAATGAAGAACAGCAAAAAGTGCGGTCCAAAATGCCGGAGATTTTACAATGGCAACGCGAGCGCATGTTGCAACGCTTTGAAGAAGTGCAACTGCAACCGGATCCACAACGTTTAGAGCAAGAGCTGATTATGTTGGCACAACGCATTGATGTCGCCGAAGAATTAGATCGTTTGCAATTACACGTCAAAGAAACGCAAAACATTCTGCGCAAAGGCGGTGCAGTGGGACGCAAGTTGGATTTCATGATGCAAGAACTCAATCGCGAATCCAACACCTTGGCATCCAAATCCATCAATGTCGATGTAACTAATTCCGCCATTGAGCTGAAAGTGTTAATTGAGCAAATGCGCGAACAAATTCAAAATCTTGAGTAATTGATTGATATTTTAAAGGAAAGTACGATGGCCTATTCCCTTTTAACGGCACAACAGGACGACATTATTTGCCCGTTAGAACACTACACGCTGATTGAAATTGCGGGCACGGATGCGGAGAAATATTTACAGGGACAACTCACTTGTGATGTGACTAAGCTAGCAGCCGGTGAATCCACTCTTACCGCCCATTGCGATCCGAAAGGCAAAATGAGCGCGCTGTTCCGTTTAATTCGTCAAGATGAACAGACCTTTTATATGCTGTTAAAAAGTGCGTTATTGCCATCGGCGCTGGATCAACTGAAAAAATATGCGGTGTTTTCCAAAGTCACTTTTACTTCGTTAGATTGGCAAATTCTCGGCGTAGCCGGCACAAAAGGCATCGAAAAGTGCGGTCAATTTTCTGTGCAAATTCGCATTGATGTAAATGGCCAACAGCCGCGGGTGATTTTACTCAACCCGACCCGCTTAGCCCTCGAACCTACCGTTGAAGCAGAAGCTTGGGATTTATTGGATATTCAAGATGGCGTGCCTGGTTTAGCGGCAGCGACCCAACTAGAATTTATTCCGCAAGCGTTAAACCTGCAAAGTATCGAACAGGCAATTTCCTTCCAAAAGGGCTGTTACATCGGGCAAGAAACCGTGGCGCGCGCCAAATATCGTGGCGCCAATAAACGCGCTTTATTTATTTTCGCAGCACAAACACAAAGTCTGCCGGACATCGGTTCTGCATTGGAAATGTCACTCGGCGATAACTGGCGCGCCACGGGCACAATCATAAGTGCGGTCAATTTTCACGGTATTTTATGGTTGCAGGCGGTGTTAAATACGCCGTTGGAAGAAGGTCAGACATTCCGCTTGCCGAACTGCCAAACCTTGCTTGACATGCAACCCTTGCCTTATGCGTTAAGCTGATGAAAGTCGGATTGGTATTGGAAGGCGGCGCCATGCGCGGGATGTTCACCGCCGGCGTGTTGGATGTCTTCTTGGATGAGCAGATTCACATTGACGGCATTGTCAGCGTGTCCGCCGGGGCATTGTTCGGTGTAAATTTTCCTTCGAAACAAAAAGGCCGTGTACTGCGCTACAACAAAAAATACCTCAACGATAAACGCTACATGGGCTGGCACAGCCTGTTCACCACAGGCAATATCGTCAACAAAGACTTCGCCTTCTATCAATTGCCTTTTGAATTGGACGTGTTCGATCAAGAAGCATTCGCCCGCTCCGGCATCGACTTCTACACGGTGTTAACCAACGTGGAAAGCGGCGAAGCGGAATATGTAAAAATCCACGATGCCTTTGAGCAAATGGAAACCCTGCGTGCCACCTCCGCCATGCCTTTCGTGTCAAAAATGGTGGAAATCGATGGCAAAAAATATTTAGACGGCGGCATTGCGGACAGTATTCCGTTACGTTTCTGTCAACAGTTGGGCTACGATAAAATCATCGTCATTCTCACCCGCCCATTGGATTACCGCAAAACGCCGACCAATTCGCTGATTTTTAATGCATTTTATCGCCGTTACCCCAAACTGGTCGAACGCCTGACCAACCGCTATGTCGACTATAACCGAGCAGTGGAAGACGTCATTCGTCTTAACGAACAAGGCGAAATCTTTGTCATTCGCCCTTCTGTCACTCTGCCTATTCGCCGTATTGAAAAGGACATCGCCAAAGTGCAGGCAATGTATGATTTAGGCGTGGCGGATGCAAAAATGGCGATACCGATGCTAAAACAGTATTTATCAGAGGTGTTTTAGAAGATAACACTTGCGGAAAGTCTTATCTTTTAGTAGAATTCACGGGCTTTAATTATAGAAGCCGTTTAATGTAATCATTTATTAAACGAGTATTACAATAGGTAATACTGACAATGTTTCCGATTTGGAGACTATATAACAGGTAGCTTGCACCTCCTTTTCTTGTTGTTTTGATGTAAGAATTGTGATGGTGTTAGTTTTTTTATTAGCTAAATTTATTGGAGCTCTGGTCTCATGCAGAACCAAAGAATCCGTATCCGCCTTAAAGCGTTTGATCATCGTTTGATCGATCAATCCACAGCGGAGATCGTTGAAACAGCTAAACGTACCGGTGCGCAAGTGCGTGGTCCGATTCCTTTACCAACTCGTAAAGAGCGTTTCACAGTATTGATTTCTCCACACGTAAACAAAGATGCGCGTGATCAATATGAAATCCGTACTCACAAACGTTTAGTTGATATTGTTGAGCCAACAGAAAAAACTGTTGATGCTTTAATGCGTTTAGACTTGGCTGCCGGCGTTGACGTGCAGATCAGCCTAGGTTAATTAAGAGGTTATTACAATGATTGGTTTAGTCGGTCGTAAAGTCGGTATGACCCGTATCTTCAATGAAGATGGCGTGTCTGTACCGGTTACCGTTATCGAAATCGAAGCCAACCGCGTAACTCAAGTTAAAACTCTTGAAAACGATGGCTATACTGCAGTTCAAGTTACCACTGGCTCTAAAAAAGCAAGTCGTGTAACGAAGCCTGAAGCGGGTCATTTCGTGAAAGCCGGTGTTGAAGCTGGTCGCGGTTTATGGGAATTTCGTACTGAAGGTGAAGAATTCACTTTAGGTCAAGAAATTAACGTTGACATCTTCGCAGATGTTAAAAAAGTTGATGTTACCGGTACTTCTAAAGGTAAAGGTTTCCAAGGTGGTGTTAAACGTTGGAACTTCCGTACTCAAGATGCTACCCACGGTAACTCTTTATCACATCGTGTTCTCGGTTCTATTGGTCAAAACCAAACCCCGGGTCGTGTGTTTAAAGGTAAAAAAATGGCAGGACACTTAGGTAATGAACGTGTAACCGTTCAATCCCTTGAAGTTGTTCGTGTAGATGCTGAGCGTAAATTGCTATTAGTAAAAGGTGCCGTTCCGGGTGCTACTGGTAGCGATGTTATCGTTAAGCCGGCAGTTAAAGCATAGGTCTAGGAGATAGAGATGGAATTACAAGTTGTTGGTGCTAATGCACTCACTGTTTCTGAAACTACCTTCGGCCGTGAGTTTAACGAAGCGTTGATTCACCAAGTTGTTGTTGCTTATGCAGCAGGTGCTCGTCAAGGCTCTCGTGCACAAAAAACTCGTGCTGAAGTGTCCGGTTCAGGTAAAAAACCTTGGCGTCAAAAAGGTACAGGTCGTGCTCGTTCCGGTGATATCAAATCACCAATTTGGCGTTCTGGTGGTGTGACTTTCGCAGCGAAACCACAAGATCACAGCCAAAAAGTGAACAAGAAAATGTACCGCGGTGCAATCAAGAGCATTCTTTCCGAGCTTGTTCGTCAAGATCGTTTAGTTGTTGTTGATAAATTTGAAATTGATGCACCAAAAACCAAAGTATTAGTACAAAAATTAAAAGAATTAGCACTTGAAGATGTGTTAATCATCACAGCAAGTTTAGATGAAAATCTGTTCTTGGCAGCACGTAACTTATACAAAGTAGATGTTCGTGATGCTCAAGGTATTGATCCGGTAAGTTTAATTGCTTTCGATAAAGTAGTTGTAACTGTGGATGCTGTGAAGCAAATTGAGGAGATGTTAGCATGAGTCAAGAACGTTTGCTAAAAGTGCTTAAAGCACCACATGTCTCTGAGAAAGCAACAAATAACGCTGAGAAGTCAAACACGATCGTTTTCAAAGTCGCTTTAGATGCAAATAAAGTAGAAATTGCTAATGCAGTAGAGCAACTTTTTGAAGTGAAAGTGGATTCCGTTCGTACCGTTGTGGTGAAAGGTAAAACTAAACGCCGTGGTGCTAAGATGGGACGTCGCAGTGACTGGAAAAAAGCTTATGTTACACTTCAAGAAGGACAATCTTTGGACTTCGTTGAAGGCGCAGCAGAGTAATTACGGAGGAGTAGAAGATAATGGCTATCGTTAAATGTAAGCCGACCTCCGCTGGTCGTCGTCATGTTGTTAAAGTTGTTAACCATGAATTGCACAAAGGTAAACCTTTCGCTGCGCTTTTAGATACTAAATCTAAAACTGGTGGTCGTAACAACTATGGTCGTATTACTACTCGTCACATCGGTGGCGGTCACAAACAACACTATCGTTTAATTGATTTTAAACGTAATAAATTAGACATTCCTGGTGTTGTTGAACGTTTAGAATACGATCCGAATCGTTCTGCAAATATTGCTTTAGTGCTTTATAAAGACGGTGAACGTCGTTATATCTTAGCACCAAAAGGTTTGGCTGCAGGTGATCAAATCCAAGCGGGTGCACATGCGCCAATTAAAGTTGGTAACTCATTACCAATGCGTAATATCCCGGTTGGTTCTACCGTACATAACGTTGAATTAAAACCAGGCAAGGGCGGTCAAATTGCTCGTTCAGCCGGTGCTTATGTACAGATCATTGCCCGTGAAGGTAACTATGTGACTTTACGTCTCCGTTCTGGCGAGATGCGTAAAGTATTAGCTGAATGTTCTGCCACCATTGGTGAAGTAGGCAACTCAGAGCATATGCTTCGCGTATTGGGTAAAGCCGGTGCTAACCGCTGGAGAGGTGTACGCCCTACAGTTCGTGGTACTGCAATGAACCCAGTAGATCACCCGCACGGTGGTGGTGAAGGTCGTAACTTTGGTAAACACCCAGTAACACCTTGGGGCGTTCAAACTAAAGGTAAGAAAACTCGCCATAACAAACGTACTGATAAATATATCGTACGTCGTCGTGGTAAATAATTTTAATTAAATAAGAGGATAAGCCATGCCACGTTCTCTCAAGAAAGGTCCTTTCCTTGACCTACACTTGTTGAAGAAGGTAGAGAAGGCGGTGGAAAGCGGGGATAAAAAACCAATTAAAACTTGGTCCCGTCGTTCAATGATCATTCCATCAATGATTGGATTGACCATCGCAGTCCATAATGGTCGTCAGCATGTTCCTGTTTATGTTTCTGATGAAATGATCGGTCATAAATTAGGCGAATTTGCACCGACTCGTACTTACCGCGGTCACGCTGCGGACAAGAAAGCTAAGAAGTAAGGGGTAAAAGATGGAAACTATTGCAAAACATCGTTACGCTCGCACTTCAGCGCAAAAAGCTCGCTTAGTTGCGGATTTAATCCGTGGCAAGAAAGTTGCTCAAGCTCTAGAAATTCTTACTTACACGAATAAAAAAGCATCTGCTTTAGTGAAGAAAGTTCTTGAGTCAGCGATTGCTAATGCTGAGCACAATGACGGTGCAGATATCGATGATCTTAAAGTTGCGAAGATTTTCGTAGATGAAGGTCCAAGCATGAAACGTGTTATGCCACGTGCTAAAGGTCGTGCAGATCGTATTTTAAAACGTACAAGCCACATTACTGTGGTTGTGTCAGATCGTTAATCGTAGAGGAATAACAATGGGTCAAAAAGTACATCCACATGGTATTCGCCTAGGTATTGTAAAACCTTGGAGCTCTACTTGGTTTGCGAATACACAAGACTTCGCTGACAATCTTGAAGGCGATTTCAAAGTACGTCAATTCTTAAACAAAGAATTAGCGAATGCTTCCGTTTCACGTATCACTATTGAACGTCCAGCGAAAAGTATTCGTGTAACTATTCACACAGCTCGCCCGGGTATCGTTATTGGTAAAAAAGGCGAAGATGTTGAAAAATTACGCAACGCAGTAGCGAAAATCGCAGGCGTTCCAGCGCAAATCAACATTGCTGAAGTGAAAAAACCTGAATTAGATGCAAAATTAGTTGCAGACAGTATCGCTTCACAATTAGAACGTCGTGTTATGTTCCGTCGTGCTATGAAGAAAGCGGTACAAAACGCAATGCGTTTAGGCGCTAAAGGTATTAAAGTTGAAGTTAGCGGACGTTTGGGCGGTGCTGAAATTGCTCGTTCTGAATGGTATCGTGAAGGTCGTGTACCTCTACATACATTACGTGCGGACATCGACTATAACACTGCAGAAGCTCATACTACATACGGCGTAATCGGCGTTAAAGTATGGATCTTCAAAGGTGAGATTCTTGGTGGAATGGCTGCGCTAGCGCAACCGGAACAACAACCTGCCGACAAGCCTAAAAAGGCTCCGCGCGGTAAAGGTCGTAAGTAAGGAGAATCGCTAAATGTTGCAACCAAAACGTACAAAATTCCGTAAAGTTCACAAAGGCCGTAACCGTGGTATCGCGGGCGGTACAGAAGTTAGCTTCGGTACTTTCGGTTTAAAAGCAGTTGGTCGTGGTCGTTTAACTGCGCGTCAAATTGAAGCCGCTCGTCGTGCGATGACACGTGCAGTAAAACGTCAAGGTAAAATCTGGATTCGTGTATTCCCAGATAAACCAATTACTGAAAAACCACTAGAAGTCCGTATGGGTAAAGGTAAAGGTAACGTTGAGTACTGGGTAGCCTTAATCCAACCGGGTAAAGTTCTCTATGAAATGGATGGTGTGTCTGAAGAGATCGCAAGAGAGGCATTTGCTTTAGCAGCTGCTAAATTGCCAATTAAGACCACTTTCGTAACTAAGACGGTGATGTAATGAAAGCTCAAGAACTACGTACAAAAAGTGTTGAAGAGCTGAATGCTGAATTGGTTAACTTGTTAGGTGAGCAATTCAAGTTGCGTATGCAAGCAGCCACCGGTCAGCTTCAACAAACCCATCAGTTAAAACAAGTGCGTCGTAGTATTGCACAAATTAAAACTGTTCTAACCGAAAAGGCGGGTGAGTAATGACTGATAAAATTCGTAGCGTGCAAGGTCGTGTAGTAAGTGACAAGATGGAGAAATCTTTCGTTGTTGCTATTGAACGCAAGGTTAAACACCCACTTTATGGTAAGTTTATCCGTCGCACAACTAAACTACATGTGCACGATGAAAATAACGAAGCTAAATTAGGTGATTTAGTAGAAGTTCGTGAATGTCGTCCGATTTCTAAAACTAAATCATGGACTTTAGTTCGTGTTGTTGAGAAAGCAGTGATTGCTTAATTAACAATAGAAAGTAATAAAATAAAAGCCAATAGTGTAAAGCTGTTGGCTTTTTTATTTTTAAAGTGCGGTTAAAATTTAATAAATTTTAACCGCACTTTTTTTCACTAAGCTAATTTCGCAAAGAAGTATACTTCTTTTAGGTGTTATTGACATAACACCTAAAACAATAT
>NZ_CABFLM010000053.1 GCF_901873365.1 uncultured Aggregatibacter sp. | reverse complement strand
AAGTGGTGGGCGATACCGGTCTCGAACCAGTGACCCCCTCCTTGTAAGGGAGGTGCTCTCCCAACTGAGCTAATCGCCCTCAATGTTGTGAGCGTGCATTATAATTGCTCAATGATTTCAGTCAACAGATTTTTACCAAAAATCCGTCAGTTGTTTCAAAAATAGGCATAATTCGTGATTTTTCCTTAAGAATCCAAACAACTCGTAGTACAATACCGCACAATTATTTGCACATAAAAAAGGTTATAACATGAAATTAGAAGCATTATTTGATTTGGATCCCAACGTGAAAGTGCGCACCCGTTTTGCGCCAAGCCCAACCGGTTATTTACACGTTGGCGGCGCGCGTACCGCACTTTATTCCTGGTTATACGCCAAACACAATCACGGTGAATTTGTGTTACGTATTGAAGATACCGATTTAGAGCGTTCCACACCGGAAGCTACACAGGCGATTTTAGAAGCAATGGAATGGTTAGATTTGGCTTGGGAGCACGGTCCATACTATCAAACTAAGCGCTTTGATCGTTATAACCAAGTTATCGATCAAATGATTGAACAGGGCTTGGCATACCGTTGTTACTGTACCAAAGAACGTTTGGAAACATTACGTCATACACAAGAACAAAATAAAGAAAAACCGCGTTATGACCGCCATTGCTTGCATGAACACGCCGAACATTCTGCCGATGAACCGCACGTGGTGCGTTTTAAGAACCCAACAGAGGGGGCTGTGGTATTTGATGATGCGGTACGTGGACGCATTGAAATCAGCAACAGCGAATTGGATGACTTGATTATTCGCCGTACCGATGGTTCTCCGACCTATAACTTCTGCGTGGTGGTAGATGACTGGGATATGGGCATCACCCACGTTGTGCGCGGTGAAGACCATATTAATAACACCCCGCGTCAAATTAACATTTTAAAAGCTCTTGGCGCACCGATTCCGGTATATGCGCACGTTTCCATGATTAACGGGGACGATGGTCAAAAACTGTCTAAACGTCACGGCGCAGTGAGCGTGATGCAATATCGTGATGAAGGCTATTTGCCGGAAGCGCTGATTAACTATTTAGTGCGTTTGGGCTGGGGCCACGGTGATCAGGAAATTTTCACCCGCCAAGAAATGATTGATTTATTTGATTTACACTCTGTGAGTAAATCTGCCAGTGCCTTTAACACCGAAAAATTATTGTGGTTGAATCATCACTATATTCGTGAATTGCCGACAGACTACGTCGCGAAACATTTAGCATGGCAATATCAGGATTTAGGTATTGACACGTCTAACGGGCCGGCATTAACGGAAATCATCACCATGCTGGCGGATCGTTGTAAAACCTTACGTGAAATGGCAATTGCCAGCCGTTATTTCTTTGAAGAGTTTGACGATTTTGATGAAGCTGCGGTGAAAAAACATTTCAAAGCGGGCGCGGTTGAAGCCCTTGAAAAAGTAAAAGAAAAACTGACCGCACTTTCTACTTGGGATTTGCATTCTACGCACGAAGCCATTGAACAAACTGCCGCTGAATTAGAGGTTGGTATGGGTAAAGTGGGAATGCCTCTGCGCGTCGCTGTGACCGGTGCAGGACAATCGCCGTCTATGGATGTGACCTTAGTAGGAATCGGACGTGATCGTGTATTAAATCGCATTCAACGAGCTATTGATTTTATTCACGGGCAAAATGCTTAAGATTTAATCTGATGGCAATGAATTAAAAATTTAATATTGACAGACTAAGTGGCGGAATTTATCATAGCCGCCACTTATGGGGATATAGCTCAGTTGGGAGAGCGCTTGAATGGCATTCAAGAGGTCGTCGGTTCGATCCCGATTATCTCCACCAAATCAATAAAGCAAGGTTAATGACCTTGCTTTTTTTATCTGTAGAATAGCGGCTTGTGCTATTAAGGCAATCTCAACCCACCACTCTTCCCAAAGAGACATACGATAGACAAAGAAAGCGCGGTGATCTTTGGAAATATTTTTCCAATCAACGTATTGCACGTTATTCATTTCACGCGTAGCGCGTATCTTGATGCACGACCAAATCACACAAAGAACGTGATTTAATCCTTTCGGGTATTCACGATTTCGTACGTAGCGTGCAACTTGTTGCACGAATAATTAACCCCGATGTGTAATTTACTGCTTGTCTTGTAATGTGCATCTTGATGTACGACCAAATCACACACGAAACGTTATTTAACCCTTTCAGATATTCACAATTTCGTATGTAGCATGCAACTTGTTGCACGAATAATTAACCCCGATGTGCAATTTATTGATTGCCTTGTAATGTGTATATTGATGCACGACCGAATCAACCACGGCATGAAATAAAGTGCGGTGATTTTTGGACGTATTTTTTAAGACAACGTATTATTAACAGTCAAGAGCGTTATTCATTTCGTGCAACAAGTTGCACGCTACGGGAGCGTGATTCCATATTGTAGCGTTCATCTTGATGCACGACCAAATCATACACGAAACGTTATTTAACCCTTTCGGGTATTCACAATTTCGTACGTAGCGTGCAACTTGTTGCACGAATAATTAACCCCGATGTGTAATTTATTGATTGCCTTGTAACGTGCATCTTGATGTACGACCAAATCACACACGAAACGTTATTTAACCCTTTCAGATATTCACAATTTCGTATGTAGCATGCAACTTGTTGCACGAATAATTAACCCCGATGTGTAATTTATTGATTGCCTTGTAACGTGCATCTTGATACACGACCGAATCACGCATGGAACGTTATTTAATTCTTTCGGGTATTTACGATTTCGTGTAACAGGTTGCATGCGATGAGGTAAATTAATTTACGTGGGATCAAAATAGGCACCTTGAAGGTGCCTATTTGTTTTTAAAGTGCGGTAAGAAAACGTAATGTTTTCAGTTAACCGATTTATTTTTTGTCTTTTGACGCTTCCGGTTTGGCCTCTGCGCCTTGTAACCAGCCCGGTGCCACTTTGCTCATATCCGGTAAGTTATGTGCGATACCTTTATGGCAATCAATACAGGTTTTGCCATTTTCTTGAGCAAATTTATGCATTTTTTGTGCCACGGTTTTTTGTTGGGAGAAGTCCATACGATCCATTTTGTGGCAGTTGCGACATTCTTGTGAATCGTTGCCTTTCATCCGTGCCCATTCATTTTCTGCCATGTGCGGACGACGGGCATTAAATTTCTCAAGGGTATCGGTTAAGCCCATGTAATGGGCATACACTTCTTTTGCTGCCACCACTTTTCGCCACATTTTCGGGCCAAATTCATGCGGAACGTGGCAGTCCGGACAGCTTGCGCCCACACCGGTACGGGTTTGATAGTGTACGCTGTGCAAATATTCCGGATAGGCATCATTGGTGTGGCAACTTGCGCAGAATTCTTCCGTGTTTGTTTGTGCTAAACCATAGTTGAATCCTACCCAAGATAGAATACCGCCGATAAATGACAATACAATGATAGTTCCTACTGCGATACGGCTAGGCGATCTAAACCAGTGCCAGAATCTCTTGAGGATGTTGCTTTTTTTGTCTGACATAGTCACCTCTTATTGTCCGTAACCTTTCATTGGTTTGAATTCGTTTGGCACGATTGGCTCAACATCCGATTGAGATACGTGACATTGCAAACAGAAATAACGACGTGGAGATGCGCTAGCGCCAATGTTACCCTCGCGATCGGCGAAGTGCGTTGGGCTGATGCGTGTTGCACCGGTAACGCGAGACGCTTCAACGCTGTGGCAGTTTAAGCATTGGTTAACATTTTTTGTGATTTGGTAGTTTTTTACACTATGCGGTACCATTGGTGGTTGGTTGACATAGTTTAATGCCGGCAATTCGCTTTGTTTTGGTGCATCGTGGAATGCCGGTTTGACACTCTCCGGTGAATTATTGAAAAAGTCGCCGGCACCTGTGTTGGCTTGGTCTGCCATGACGGATGTTGCAAACAATGCCGTCAATACAGCACTACCAAAAGTAAAGAGGTTTTTTCTAGTCATTTTTAATCACTCCCCCGAATGATGGAAATTTTTTTATTTTTATTGGTTTAATGTGACGACAGGAATATCGTTATTAAACCTATGGCTAAAGGTAAATACTTTTTCAGGACAAACGTCAATACAACGTCCGCAACTGATACAATCTTGTGAAAGCACAAGGAGGCTTTCGCTATTTTTTCCGTGTAATGGTGAGCGTAACACTTGCGGTTCCGGGCAAACGTTGTAGCAGTCCATGCAATTATCACATCTTGCGCGGTCAATGACTTTGACCCGAAGCAAGCTTTTTGCACCGATAACGCCATAAGTTGCCCCGATTGGGCAGAGGTGTCCACACCATCCGTGTTCAACAATGAACAAATCAAAGAAGAAGACAACGAGGATTAACCACACTGTTGCACCAAAGCCATAAATTAAGGCTCTTCCTAAGGCGGCAACGGGATTGACCCATTCCCATAATAATAAGCCACTGACGGCACTACCGGCTAAAATCATCACTAAGATGGCGTAGCGTAAACTGCGTGGAATTTTTGCCGTTTGGCGAATACCTAACTTACGGCGAATCCAAGCCGCACAATCGGTGACGACATTTAGCGGACAAACCCAACCACAGAATACTTTGCTGCCCAGTAACGCATAGGTGATAAAAATAATTAATGCGCCACTGAGTGTGAGAATTCCCGGTAAGTGACCGCTGGCAAGACTTTCTAAGGTAATTAACGGATCGCTTAATGGAATTACATCAAATAGCAAGCTTCCACTATAATTGCCTTTTAAAATCCAAACGCCGAAGTAAGGTCCACTTAAAAACATCAACAAAATGCTTAATTGGGTTAGACGTCGCCAAAATAAGAAACGATTGGCGTGCCACCACCCTAGCTTTTCTCTGGCTTCTCGTCCGGCAAATTTTGGTGCATTAGCCATTACTTACCTCCTAATACCGGTGCCAAAATAGGTTCCGGAATCTCTTCTACACCTGCTGCAGGAATGGCTCCTGCCGGTGGAGCGACGCCGTCCGGTAATCGGGTCGGCATGGAGATCAAATCATTTGGCGCAAGCGAGTGCCCGGCTTTGGATTTTTCTTCCCAACCTAATCGGTAATGTTTGCCTAGCATACCTTTCGCTAAGGACATTGGAAGCACTTTGATCGCGGCTTCTTCCAATACGCAAGCTTCTTCACATTTACCACAACCGGTACAAGCATCTGAATGTACGGTCGGAATAAACATGGCGTGTTTTCCGGTACGCTCATTACGATGACTTTCTAACGTAATGGCTTTGTCGATTAACGGACAAACCCGATAGCAAACATCGCAACGTAACCCCTGCCAATTCAGGCAAGTTTCATGATCCAACAAGACTGCAAGTCCCATACGGGATTGGTTAATATCCTGTGCATCACGATCTAAAGCGCCACTCGGACAGGCATGCGCACAAGGAATATCCGGACACATTTCACAAGGCTTATCTCGCGCAATGAAGTACGGCGTACCGGCTTCCATTGGCGAAAGCAAGGAGGCCAAATGCAACATATCATATGGGCAAGCTTGGACACACTGACCGCAACGAATGCAGGCAGCAGCAAACTTTTCATCATCCTCAATGGCAAATGGTGGGCGTAATGCCACCCCCTCACGGGCTAAGCTTTGTTTTTGTTGTAAACCTAATAAGAGTCCAAGACCCACTAGCCCCCCCGCAGTACGGGTTGCATCTTTGAGAAATTTTCGGCGTTCAGGCGTGACAGTCGGTTTTTTCATTGTCTTAATGACCGCACCGAAGTGCGGTCGTTTTTTTCATTGTTTATTAAGCTTTTTCCACTTTCACCGCACATTTTTTGAAGTCGGTTTCTTTGGAAATCGGATCGGTTGCATCTAAGGTGAGCTTATTGGCTAACTGACCGGCATCAAAGAAAGTGGTGTAAACCAAGCCTTCCGGCACTTTATTACGGCCACGAGTATCTAAATAAGAAATCATTTCACCACGACGTGAAGCGATTTTAATCTTGTCGCCATGACGTAATCCGCGTTTTTGTGCATCGTTCGGGTGCATCCAAACTACGTTATTCGGGAAAGCACGGTGCAATTCCGGTACACGACGGGTCATTGTTCCTGTGTGCCAGTGCTCTAACACACGACCGGTACATAACCATAAATCGTATTCTTCATCCGGTGATTCTGCAGGTGGCTCATAAGGTACTGCAAGAATGATCGCTTTTTTATCCGGATAGCCGTAGAACGCCACACCTTCGCCTTCTTTCACATACGGGTCAAAGCCTTCACGGTAACGCCATAAGGTTTCTTTACCGTCAACAACCGGCCAACGTAAGCCGCGTGCTTTGTGGTACATATCAAACGGTGCCAAGTCATGACCATGACCACGACCAAATGACGCGTATTCTTCAAACAAGCCTTTATGTAAATAGAAACCGAAGTGATAAGATTCATCGTTTAATTGACCTTCAGCAAGATCACTTAATGGGAATTTATCCACTTGACCATTGCGGTACAACACTTCATATAAGGTTTTGCCTTTATATTCCGGATTTTTCTCTAAAATTTCTGCCGGCCACATTTCATCAGTGGTGAAATATTTAGAGAACTCCACTAATTGCCATACGTCAGATTTTGCTTCACCTGGTGCTTTCACTTGTTGACGCCAGAATTGAGTACGACGTTCCGCGTTACCGTAAGCCCCTTCTTTTTCTACCCACATAGCAGTTGGAAGCATTAAGTCAGCCGCTAAACAAGAAACGGTTGGGTATGGGTCGGATACCACGATAAAGTTATCCGGATTACGCCAGCCCGGGAAGGTCTCTTCGTTAATGTTTGGACCACCTTGCATATTGTTGGTACACATTTGCCATAACACACGCATTTTGCCGTCTTTTAATGCACGGCTTTGCGCAACGGCATGGAAACCTAACACATCTGTAATTAATCCTGCAGGCAATTTCCAAATTTTTTCTGCAATTTCACGGTGTTTTGGATTGGTCACGACTAAGTCCGCCGGTAAACGGTGAATAAAGGTACCTACCTCACGCGCCGTACCACAAGCAGACGGTTGACCGGTTAAAGAGAACGGACCGCAACCCGGAATAGAAATTTTACCGGTTAAGAGGTGAATGTTATAGATTAAGTGGTTCGCCCACACACCGCGAGTATGTTGGTTAAAGCCCATGGTCCAATAAGACACCACTTTACGTTTTGGATCCGCATACAATTTCGCAAGCTCTTCCAATACATCTTTTGGCACACCTGACATTTCGTGAGCTTTATCTAAGGTGTATTCAGAAACTAAAGCTTTTAATTCTTCGAAGTTACTGTCATACATCTTACCGCTGTTTGGATTTTTAGCGGCTTTTTGTAATGGGTGATTATCACGTAAACCATAACCGATATCGGTTTCACCACGTTTAAATTTGGTGTGTTTATTAACGAAATCCCAGTTAATGGCATCGTTTTGAATTAAGTAATTGATAATGTAGTTTAAAATAACCAAGTCCGTTTGCGGTTTGAAGATTAAACCATAATCGGCTAATTCGAAACTACGGTGTTCATAGGTGGAAAGTACCGCCACTTTAACATCCGGATTGGATAAGCGACGGTCAGTAATACGGGACCATAAGATCGGGTGCATTTCTGCCATGTTGGAACCCCAAAGCACAAAAGCTTCGGCATTTTCGATGTCGTTATAACAACCCATCGGTTCATCCATACCGAAAGTACGCATGAATGCAACCGCCGCAGATGCCATACAGTGACGGGCATTTGGGTCGATGTTGTTAGAGCGGAAACCGGCTTTCCAAAGTTTGGATTTTGCGTAGCCTTCAAAAATGGTGGTTTGACCTGAACTAAACATCCCAACACCATTAGGGCCAAGCTCTTTAATCGCAGCTTTGAATTTTTCTGCCATGGTTTTAAAGGCGACATCCCAGCTAACCGGTGTGAAATCACCGTTTTTATCGTATTTGCCGTCTTTCATACGTAACATTGGCTGGGTTAGACGGTCTTTACCGTACATGATTTTCGGTAAGAAATAGCCTTTGATACAGTTTAAACCACGGTTTACTTCTGCATCCGGGTCACCTTGGGACGCCACAACGCGACCGTCTTTTGTTCCCACTAATACAGCACAACCGGTACCACAGAAACGACATACCGCTTTATCCCATTTGATTTCGGTTTCAGCGGCTTCTACATTTTTCACCGGAATTGCAAGTCCGGCTGCGGTTGCTGCAGCCATAGCAGCATTCGCTTTCATAAAGTCTCTACGACTTAAATTCATAGTGTTTTCCCCCCACTATATGATTTTTGAGTTATTCAGGCTGTTCATCTTGTTGATGATAAATCAGCGAGACGGTAATAACACCGTCAATATCTTTCACAGATTCCATGTTGTTAAGCAAAATATGCTGATCGTGAGACTGCATTACCGCAACAATCTTGCCGATTTTTTCATCAAAAGTTGGCACTTCTGTGTGTGGAATGGCTAAAAGTGCGGTACGAATTGCCGGTATTTTTTTGGGGTTTCCTTGCACCACCAAACCGACAACGTGCCAGTCTTTCGCTTCTTCCATTGATAAGATTTCAGTTTGATTCATTGTTCAGATAATCTATTTTATTGTCATCTTTGACATAAGGTCCGATGAGCCATTTTTGAATATTGCATAATAATTACTTGCCCCACCAGAATCATCACCATAAAGAGGTATTTTCCCTGAATTTTATGATTAACTTGTTCTAGATCAACCCGCGTTCCGATTCTTCGTCACGTTAAGGCAATCCCTTTCTGTTGGAGGCCATGTTCTCATGGAGCGACGCATGATAGAATGCTGCGCTCTAACCATTATACTACGAATTTGCATACAATGATGTCCTTTCAATTTTCTCAATTCGCCGCACAATATCCCTTGCAATATCTTCATGGAAAAAACGGCTGTCGGCTGGCATATCGTCATTTTATTCATCATCCGACAGCACGTGAGTTGGTGATCATGGTCAATGGTCGGGCGGAAAATATGTTGAAATGGACGGAATTGGCTTACGATGTTTATCAACAAGGCTATGATGTACTGATTTTTGATCACCGCGGACAAGGTTATTCCCAGCGTTTACTGAACGATGGCGAAAAAGGCCATTTGGATGAATTTCGTTTTTATGTCGAGGACATGGCAGAAATTATTGAAAATCTGACCGCACTTTATCCCTATCCCAATCAATATATTCTGGCACACTCGCTCGGAGCGTTAGTGGCGACCTATTATTTGGCAAATTTTGATCATCGCATTCAACGTGCGGTGTTCTCTGCGCCGTTTTTTGGCATGCCTTTAAAGCACCCTGTGCGTGATGAAATGCTGTTAAGTCTGATGATGTTATTTGGACAAGGAAAGCGTTATGTGTTCGGTAAAGGGCCTTATAAACCGGTGGATGTGCAGGAAAATTTGTTAAGCCATGATAGTACGCGAATGCAAAGAATGAATGACATTAATTTGGCAAATCCTTCTATTCGCGTGGGCGGACCGACTTTCCGTTGGGCGTATTTATGTCTGATCGCCATTAAGCATTTGCCGAAAATATTGCCACGCATCGAAACGCCGATATTGGTGTTAGAGGCGGAACAAGAACAAATCGTGAATAATAAAACGTTGGAAAAACTCACCGCACTTTTTATGCATGGCAGTTTAAAGAAAATTGCCGGAGCGAAACATGAAATTTTGTTTGAAACCGATGCGATTCGCACGCCAACCTTACAACATATTTATGCGTTTTTTACTTCAGCGCATAGCGAACCAACAATAAACCCAATAGGGTAAACAATAAACTACCGATGACGTGGGCGGCAATTAATCCCAAGGCGATGCCGAGTTTGCCGTTTAGGAAATTGTTGACCACTTCAATGGAAAATGAGGAAAACGTGGTTAAACTACCAAGAAAGCCAGTCACCAAAAACAACTTCCAAGCTTCCGAAAGTTGAGGAATGAACCAAAATAAGGCAAATAGCGCACCGATAATAAAACTGCCTAAATAATTGGCGATCAAGGTGCCAAAAGAAAAAGCGCTAAACCATGGATTGAGCAACAAGCCCAAGCCCCAGCGCAAGCAAGCGCCCAGCACGGCACCACTGCTAATCCAGAGTAAAGAAGATAATAGCGGCATTAATCCATCCCAAAAATCGCACGAAGGTAAACCGCAACAGCCTCCTCCGTGTTGCAACCGATAGTTTCCAGCTGTGGACAACGTTGTATCAAACGGGGATCGGCGTTGCCCATAATGCATCCCTTGTCCACTTCCGCCAACATTTCGACATCATTCATACCATCACCAAAGGCGATGCAATCTTGCAAACCGTATTCCCGTTGCCCAATCACCTGCGCAAGTGCGGTGGCTTTTGACACATTTTTATTCATTACTTCCAAGCAAATCGGCGTGGAATAAGTCATGCTGATTTTCTCGCCGAAGTCCTGACGAATACGCTGTTCCAATTCCACCAAATCTGTAGGTATACGGGCGATAAAAAACACTTTTTCCGTGTCTCGTCCGTGATGTTGCTTAAAATCTACCACATTGTATAAAAAGCCGGAATCTTTGTGATACTTGTAAAGTTCGGGAATGTCTTTGTTGATAAACCAGCCATCAGCCTGATAGCTGTTGACACAGACGCGGTTGTCGTCAAAGGGCAAATTCATTACTTGATACGCAATCTCTTCCGGCAAGGAATTATTTAGCAACAACTCTCCGTGTAAGTTATGCGCTTGTGCGCCATTTGACGTAATCAACACCGCCTCTTTCACCTTGGTTTTCTTTAAAATACTGGATACATCAAAGTAATTACGCCCTGTGGCAAGGATAATATCGACTTTGTTGTCATACAGATGTTCCAAGGTTTGCGCAGTAAAATCACCGATAACATGATGTTCGTTCAGTAAGGTTCCATCCATGTCCGACACGATGGCGCGATAGGGACGTTTTTGCATAATTGTTCACCTTAAATGACATAATGGCTAATAGTAGCAAATTTTGCATAAAAATATTGGCAGTTTTCTTGAATTTTTTCAGGAAATGTAATAAAAGATTAAACCTTTCACACGAAAAAATCGCTTCCCTAACAATTGAACACAGCTACGAATATGAACGGTGCAAATTTAATCATCGAGTGCTTAAAAGCACATCACGTGGATACTATTTTCGGTTATCCCGGCGGTGCCATCATGCCGACCTATGATGCAATTTATGATTCCGGCTTAGACCATTTACTTTGCCGTAACGAACAAGGTGCTGCCATGGCGGCTATTGGCTATGCGCGTGCCTCCGGCAAAGTTGGCGTATGTATTGCCACTTCCGGCCCCGGCGCAACTAACCTCATCACCGGACTGGGCGATGCCTTAATGGATTCTATTCCTATCGTTGCCATTACAGGTCAAGTTGCCTCGCCACTTATCGGCACCGATGCCTTTCAGGAAGCGGATGTACTTGGTTTATCCCTTGCCTGCACCAAACACAGTTTCATCGTACAAAACATCGACGAATTACCGGAAATTATTGCCAAAGCCTTTGAAATTGCCAAAAGTGGCAGACCAGGCCCCGTCTTGATCGATGTGCCGAAAGACGTCCAAGTTGCGCCAACTACGGCAAAACCTATCGTGAATTCGCCGCCAAAAACGACCGCACTTTGCGACAAACAATTAACGCAGGCGCTTGAGCTATTAAAACTCGCCAAACGCCCAATGGCGTATATTGGTGGTGGTGTGGGTATGGCAGGCGCCGTGCCGGCATTGCGTTATTTCTTACACACGACCCAAATGCCAAGTATCGTAACTTTAAAAGGGCTTGGCGCGGTATCGCCTGACAATCCCTATTATCTCGGTATGATCGGTATGCACGGCACCAAAGCCGCTAACTACGCCACACAAGAAGCTGATTTATTACTCGTGTTCGGCGCACGTTTTGATGACCGCGTGACCGGCAAACTTGACACCTTCGCGCCACACGCCAAAGTGATTCATGTGGATATCGATGGTGCTGAATTAGGCAAATTACGCCGCCCTGATGTGGCATTACGCGGCCATCTAATCGCCACGCTAGAAAACCTCAGCGTGCCGCTTGACATCGCCCCTTGGCAACAAACCGTTGCACAATATAAACAACAATTTGCGTTCAGCTACGGTGAACATAATGGCGAACAACTCATCAACCCGTTATGGTTGCTCAACAGCATTTCACGCAAAAAAACACCGGAAACTATCATCGTCACCGATGTGGGACAACATCAAATGTGGTCGGCACTGCATGTGCAACATCACGCACCGGAAAACTTCATCACCTCCGCCGGTTTCGGCACCATGGGTTTCGGCTTGCCTGCCGCCATCGGTGCGAAAAAAGCCCGCCCGGAAGATGAAGTGATTTTAGTCAGCGGTGATGGCTCCATCATGATGAACATTCAAGAACTCGGCTCCATTGGTCGCGGCAAAGCCCCAATTAAAATTGTGTTATTGGATAACCAACGCCTCGGCATGGTGCGCCAATGGCAATCTCTCTTCTTCAATGCCCGTCACAGTAGTACCATTCTCGACGACAACCCGGATTTCGTGGTACTTGCCTCGGCTTTCGACATTAAAGGGGAACGCATTGATTCCGCTCACCAAGTGGACGCTGCGCTAGAACGCTTATTCAATAGCCAAGAAGCTTATTTATTGCATATTTGCATCCATTCCGATGAAAACGTGTGGCCGCTAGTGCCGCCGGGCGCGTGCAACGCAGATATGTTGGAAAGTATGGAGTAATCACATGGAACACCAAATCGATCTCACCGCCCAACACCGTCCCGAAGTATTAGAGCGCATTCTCCGCGTCGTCCGCCACCGTGGCTTCACCGTGACTCAAATGGATATGCAACTGATTGACGACAAAGTGCGGTTAAAATTCACCGTAAAATCCGACCGCACTTTGGAGTTGTTGGTGAGTCAGTTGGAGAAGTTGCCGGATGTGATTGAGATGAAATAAGACAATATTTTATTGAATAATTTCTCCGTTTTATCTTCTGCCACAAACGCAAGCGTTTGTGGCAGTCTCAATTAACGAAGAAATTCATATAAACCTTAACGAAAACTTACTCGGAGAATTTATTTATGCCAAAACTTCGTTCAGCGACCAGCACACAAGGTCGAAATATGGCAGGCGCACGTGCCTTATGGCGTGCCACAGGAATGAAAGAAAATGATTTCGGCAAACCGATTATTGCGGTAGTGAACTCCTTCACCCAATTCGTCCCGGGGCATGTGCATTTAAAAGACATGGGACAACTGGTCGCGACGGAAATTGAAAAAGCCGGCGGCGTGGCGAAAGAATTCAACACTATTGCGGTGGATGACGGTATTGCCATGGGACACGGAGGAATGCTGTATTCCTTACCAAGCCGTGATTTAATTGCAGACAGCGTGGAATATATGGTGAACGCCCACTGCGCCGATGCCATGGTGTGTATTTCCAACTGTGACAAAATCACCCCGGGAATGTTGATGGCAGCGATGCGTTTGAATATTCCGACCATCTTCGTATCAGGCGGTCCGATGGAAGCCGGCAAAACCAAGTTATCGGATCAACTGATTCGTTTAGACTTAGTCGATGCGATGATTGAAGCGGCGGATCCTAATGTCAGTGATGAGCGTATTGATGCTATCGAACGTAGCGCCTGCCCGACTTGCGGTTCCTGCTCAGGGATGTTTACTGCCAACTCCATGAACTGTTTAACAGAAGCCTTAGGGTTATCTTTACCGGGCAACGGTTCTATGCTTGCCACCCACGCCGACCGTAAAGACTTGTTCTTAAAAGCCGGTCGTCAAATCGTCGAACTGTGCAAACGTTATTATGAGCAAGACGACGAAAGCGTATTGCCCCGTTCCATCGGTACCTTTGATGCCTTTGAAAACGCCATGAGCTTAGATATCGCCATGGGCGGTTCCAGTAACACCGTTTTACACTTACTCGCAGCAGCACAAGAAACGGGGGTAGATTTTAAAATGGCAGACATCGACCGTTTATCTCGCGTTGTGCCTTGTTTGAGCAAAATTGCGCCGAACACCAACAAATACCACATGGAAGACGTACACCGCGCAGGCGGCATTATGGGCTTATTGGGCGAATTGGATCGCGCGGGGTTAATTCACAAAAACACTCACACCGTGTTGGGCTTAACCATGGGCGAGCAGCTCAATCAATACGACATTATCCGTAACCAAGACGAAGCATTACACAAATTCTTCCGCGCCGGCCCGGCAGGCATTCGCACCACCCAAGCCTTCTCACAAGATTGCCGTTGGGATAGCGTAGATGATGACCGTGTAAGCGGCTGTATCCGCAACAAAGAAAATGCGATTTCTCAAGAAGGTGGCTTAGCCGTCTTGTTCGGGAACATTGCCGAAGACGGTTGTATCGTCAAAACCGCGGGCGTGGATGAATCTATCTGGAAATTCACCGGTCGTGCCATCGTGTTTGAAAGCCAAGAAGACGCTGTAGCCGGTATTTTAGGTGGTAAAGTCAAAGAAGGTCACGTTGTGATTATCCGTTACGAAGGTCCAAAAGGCGGCCCGGGTATGCAAGAAATGCTTTATCCGACCAGCTATTTAAAATCCATGGGCTTAGGCAAAAAATGCGCCTTGTTAACGGACGGACGTTTCTCCGGTGGCACATCCGGCTTATCGATTGGCCATGCCTCGCCTGAAGCGGCTTCCGGTGGTGCGATTGGTTTAGTACAGGATGACGACATTATCGAAATCGACATTCCGAATCGTGCGATTAACCTCAAGATCAGCGATGAAGAATTAGCCAAACGCCGCGCCGAACAAGATGCCAAAGGTTGGCAACCGGCAAACCGCCAACGTGAAGTATCCTTTGCATTGAAAGTCTTCGGGCATTTCGCGACATCGGCGGATAAAGGCGCCGTGCGGGATAAAAGCTTATTAAAATAAAAATTGTCGGGACAGGCTTTATGCCTGTCTTTATTAATATAGGGACATGATAACGCCATAACGGATAGCCGCATTGCCTAAAGTGCGGTCATTTTCTCAAGCAGTTTTGTCCACAAAAGCCAGCACCTGTGGCTGATCCAGCACTAAGGCATACACATTGGCGAGAAAATAGGTTTGTTCTTCTTCGGGAATGGCAAACGGAAGGCATGCCAATATTTTTTGATGAATCTGTAAAACTTGCGGAAAAACCACCGCACTTTGGATTTCTGCTAAAAAATCGGCATACAACGGTGAAACACAATGCCCACGTTGAATCCGACCCAAGGCACTGGCGAGATGCACTAACATCATTTTAACCTGCTCGGTTTCTACGTCTGCCAACCAATCTTGTTGCAAGTGGCAACGTACGTTCAATACCGTTTGTACAATATGTTCGTCAATTAATTCTCGGGCTTGAAACGCCCCAAGTCGCTGTTGAAGATCCATTTGTTCACTCTCAATAAAATGATCTCAGTATAACGAAATTCGTATGAATTAAACGGTGCATTGATCACAAATTTGTAGGAAAATAGCGCACTCTTCTTATTTAAAATAATTCGGAAAGCGAGATGTTACAGAATAATTTCATTAATGAATATGACGGTTTGATTTTTGATATGGACGGCACGGTTATTGATACGATGCCGAGTCATGCGAAAGCGTGGGAAATGGTTGGACAACATTTTGGTTATCCATTTGATGGCAATTTATTGTATGAAATGGGTGGCGCGCCGGTGAAAGACATTGCGTTAGAAATGATGAAACGTCATGCCATGCCGTTAGATAAATTAGATGATGTGATCGAATTAAAAAGAGAATATGGCAAACAGCTGATCATGAAACACGCCACATTGCTTCCTGCAGCGGATGTTGTTCGTCATTTTTATAATAAAAAACCGCTTGCCCTTGGCACAGGCTCTTATCGCCCCATCGCCCAAATTTTGTTGGATAAGTTTGATTTTGAGAAATATTTTTCCGCGATTGTTACTGCCGAAGATATTCAACATCACAAACCGGCACCGGATACGTTTTTACGTTGTGCTGAATTGATTCAAGTGAAACCGCAGCGCTGTTTAGTGTTTGAAGATGGCGATTTGGGTATTCAGGCTGGATTAAATGCGGGCATGGATGTGTTTGATGTGCGAGTGAATAAATTATTACGTAGTCCGGCGTGATGAAACGCGTTCCGCATCAATTCTAAAAATGACTGATGCACTGATTTTTGACCTATTACATCATGTTTGATCTTTTTAGCTGGGATGGATGGTTCGCCTTATTTGGCGAGCATCGATTGTGGATTATGTTTGCCAGCGCCTTCCTCAGTGCCACTGTGCTTCCCGGCAATTCCGAAATTGTTTTTCTCACCCTCGTCACGCCGCTCTTATGGACGGGTTCCCCTTATTTTTCTTTGGATATTCAAAGCCTATTGTGGACGGCAATCGCCGGAAACACGCTGGGCAGCCTGACTACCTATTCACTTGGGCGTTGGCTTCCGACGTTTAATCCTCCACCACAAAATGCCAAACTCTCGTGGGTATTAGCAAAAACACAAGGTTACGGCAGCGTGATGTTATTTTTTAGCTGGTTACCGATTGTAGGTGATGTATTTTGCGCGGTGGCAGGCTGGTTGAGGTTAAACTGGGTAGCGTGTCTGATTTTTATGACACTGGGCAAAATAGTGCGGTATGTTTTTTTGCTATTTTTTGGACTCGCTATTCTGTAACGTGAGGATTTTCCTGTAGAATGGCGAAAAAAATGCCTCTCACAAGGAGAGGCGAATAACCTAAGGAACCAATTTTATTAAAACAACTGCAAGTTGCTCGCTATCTAAGACTGCAGTATAACGGAAAAAGTTCGCAGAAATTTAAAAAATTTTATCAATTTTTTATAAACGCTGTTTTTTAGCCCCAAATGACACCAATTAAGGAGAGATTATGCCATTACTTGATAGCTTCAAAGTGGATCATACCCGAATGAATGCGCCAGCAGTGCGAATTGCCAAAACAATGCAAACGCCAAAAGGCGATACCATCACGGTTTTTGACTTGCGTTTTACCATTCCTAATAAGGAAAATTTGCCACCGAAGGGCATTCACACATTGGAACATTTATTTGCCGGTTTCATGCGTGATCATCTCAATAGTCAAGAGGTCGAAATTATTGATATTTCTCCGATGGGTTGCCGCACCGGTTTTTATATGTCCTTAATCGGTACCCCGAACGAAACCCAAGTTGCACAGGCTTGGGCAGCCTCCATGCAGGATATTCTCAATGTGAAAAATCAACGTGAAATTCCTGAACTGAATGAATACCAATGCGGTACATACACCGAACATTCTTTGGAGGAAGCCCATCAAATCGCGCAAAACGTATTAGCACGCGGTATCGGCGTGAATAAAAACGAAGATTTAACCTTAGACGAAAGTTTACTCAAACAATAAGGAGCCCCCCATGACCACAATCGGCACGCCATTAACCCCAAAAGCACTGAAAGTGATGATGCTTGGTGCGGGTGAATTGGGCAAAGAAGTTGTCATTGAATTACAACGTTTAGGTGTTGAAGTGATTGCGGTAGATCGCTATGAAAACGCGCCTGCACAGCAAGTGGCACACCGCGCCTACACCATTTCCATGTTGGATGGCGCGGCATTACGCGCCGTTGTGGAAAAGGAACGTCCTGATTTTATCGTGCCGGAAGTGGAAGCTATCGCCACCGATACTTTACTTGAACTGGAACAAGAAGGGTTCACCGTTATCCCGACCGCCAAAGCTACGAAACTAACCATGAACCGTGAAGGCATTCGTCGTTTAGCCTCCGAAGAATTGGGCTTGCCAACCTCACCTTATGAATTCGTAGATAACTTTGACGACTTCAAAAGTGCGGTCGAAAAAATCGGTGTTCCGTGCGTGGTCAAACCGATTATGTCCTCCTCCGGTCATGGACAAAGCGTCATTCGCACCCTCGATCAAATCCAATCGGCATGGGATTACGCCCAAGAAGGCGGACGAGCCGGCGCAGGGCGCGTTATTGTGGAAGGGTTCATTCAATTTGATTACGAAATTACCCAGCTCACGGTGCGCCATGTGAATGGTACCTCATTCCTTGCGCCCATCGGGCACATTCAAGTGGATGGCGATTACCGTGAATCTTGGCAACCACAAGCCATGTCAGAAACCGCATTGAAAAAAGCGCAAGACATTGCAGAGAAAATCACCGGTGCATTAGGTGGTCGAGGGATTTTTGGTGTGGAAATGTTCGTGCGTGGCGATGACGTGATTTTTAACGAAGTCTCCCCACGTCCACACGATACCGGTATGGTGACCATGATCTCACAAGAGTTATCACAGTTCGCCTTACACGCTCGTGCCATTTTAGGCTTGCCGATTCCGAGCATCGATTTCATCAGCCCGTCCGCGTCCAAAGCCATTGTGGTAGAAGGCAAATCCAACCAAGTACAATTTGCCAACGTAGAGCAGGTACTTGCCGAACCGCAAACCAACTTACGCCTTTTTGGTAAAGGTGAAGTGAATGGCCATCGCCGTTTAGGGGTGATTTTGGCACGCGACATCAGCGTTGAAAAAGCCTTAGAAAAAGCCCGTCGTGCTTATGATAAATTAGATGTGATTTTATAAGCTCAGCTTGTCGTTGAATCACAGTTAAAGTGCGGTGAAAAAATACCTTGTTTTTCACCGCACTTTTTTATCTATCGTATGTGCTTTGGGGAGACGATTAATTCATCGAAGCGTGCAACTTGTTGCATGAAATCGTAAATCGTAGCGTGCAACTTGTTGCACGAAATCGGAAATCGTAGCGTGCAACTTGTTGCACGAAATTACGAATATTCGAAAGCATTAAATAACGTTCCGTGCGTGGTTTGGTCGTAAATCGTGAATCACGCATCGGGGCTGAATCATTCGTGCAACAAGTTGCACGCTACAAGGGAATCGTGAATCGCGTATCGCGGTTGAATCATTCGTGCTACTGAATACAAAAAGCTTATTTGGTATAATGATGCATAGAATGTGAACAACTGCACAAGAAACCCCTATGGCAACTTATCGACGAGACCTCACTGAGGGTGGTACCTATTTTTTCACGCTTGCGCTTCAAGATCGTTCAAAAGATTGGCTAACTCGCTATATTAACGAACTGCGAGCGGCTTTTATCGAAACACAACAACGTTATCCTTTCAAAACAATTGCCATCTGTATATTACCGGATCATCTTCATTGGCTCATGGAATTACCTGAAAATGATCATCGTTATGCCACCCGAATTCGTTTATTAAAAACCCTATTTAGCCAAAAAATCCCCGCACATTGCCGGCTGCCAAATCAAAGCCAACGAAGACGAGGGGATCTTGGTATTTGGCAACGCCGTTTTTGGGAACATCTTATCCGTAACGAACAAGACCTCTCAAACCATTGGGATTATATTTATTATAACCCTGTCAAACATGGTTACGTCACCGCTGTTAAAGATTGGCCATATTCATCATTTCACCGTGATGTAACCGACCAAATATATCCTCTCGATTGGGGTGGCGATATCAGCGTCAAAATACAAAATTTATATCAAGAATAATCCCCGTAGCGTGTAGCTCGTTGCACGAAATCATAAATCGTAGCGTGCAACTTGTTGCACGAAATTGTGGATCGTAGCGTGCATCTTGATGCACGAAACCGGAAATCGTAGCGTGCAACTTGTTGCACGAAATGAATAACGCTCTTGACGGTTGATAATGCGTTGTTTGAAAAAACACACGCAAAAATCACCGCACTTTATTTCGTTCCGTGGTTGATTCGGTCGTGCAACAAGTTGCACGCTACGAGGGAATCATGAATCGCGTATCGCGGTTGAATCATTCGTGCAACAAGTTGCACGCTACGAGGGAATCGTGAATCGCGTATCGGGGTTGATTCATTCGTGCAACAAGTTGCACGCTACGAGGGAATCGTGAATCGCTTACAGAGGTTGAATCATTCGTGCAACAAGTTGCACGCTACATTCGAAATGAATAACGCTCTTGACGGTTGATAATACGTTGTCTGAAAAAACACACGCAAAAATCACCGCACTTTATTTCGTTCCGTGCGTGGGTTGGTCGTGGATCGTAGCGTGCAACTTGTTGCACGAAATCGTGAAGCTCGCACCGAGGTTAAATCTTTCGTGCATCAAGATGCACGCTACGAGGGAATCGTGAATCACATATCGGGGTTGATTATTCGTGCAACAAGTTGCACGCTACATTCGAAATGAATAACGTTCGTGATGGTGGATAATACGTTGTCTGAAAAAACACACGCAAAAATCACCGCACTTTATTTCGTTCCGTGTGTGGGTTGATCGTGGATCGTAGCGTGCAACTTGTTGCACGAAATCGTGAATATTCGGAAAGGGTAAATAACGTTCCGTGCGTAGTTCGGTCGTGCATCAAGATGCACGCTACGAGGGAATCGTGAATCGCTTACAGAGGTTGAATCATTCGTGCAACAAGTTGCACGCTACATTCGAAATGAATAACGTTCGTGACGGTGGATAATACCTTGTCTGAAAAAACACACGCAAAAATCACCGCACTTTATTTCGTGCCGTGGTTGATTCGGTCGTGCATCAAGATGCACGCTACGAGGGAATCGTGAATTACGTATCGGGGTTGAATCTTTCGTGCAATAAGTTGCACGCTATGCATGAAATCGTAAATGTCCGAAAGGATTAAATAACGTTCCGTTGTGCAATAAGTTGTATGTTACGAATAAAAAAAGCACGACATGAAAATGTCGTGCTTTTTTGTTAAGCGAGTTCACCGGTTAGGTGAGCTGCGGAGTGATTACCATTGGTAACCGGCGCCGATTGTACCGCCGAAGTCGCCGCGGGAGTTGGTGTTACCGGTGACTTTCAAGATAATTTTACCGTTATCAGAAATACGGGATACACCAATCGCTAAGCCGCTCTGACCGCGATAGGTACTTGCTGCTGCTGCAACCATGCTCTTACCCGGACGGAAGGCTTGCGGAAGACCGGCTGTTGCCAATGCGCCCGCGATACCGCCGCGTAAGTCACGATCCATTTTACGTAGATCGCCACGGATTTGGTTGAAGTTGTTTGCGGTATTTTGGTTAATTGCCGCAATCGCGCCATGAACGGTATTTTGTCCGGTGTTACCGATACCGTTTTGGCCTGCAACCACTTTGCCGTCTTTCACGGTTGCGCCGCCGCCAATCACATCAGCCACGCTCTTCGCAGTTTCATGTAATTGACCGCCGTTGACCGCATCTTTGCTGTCAGCCGCGACATTGCCGTTAGCAACGTTGCTGATGGCTTTACCCGCAGCATTGATGCCGTCTTTGCTCATGCTCGGACCGTTTGCAACTTGAACACGATCTGTCGTTACGTTCTTCACGTTAAGGTTATCGTTGAAGCTCACTTCCACGTTACCGTTCGCGCCTTTAGTGAAGTTTAGGTTACCATCTTTAGAGGTTAAACCTTGTACCGCACTGTCAGCTTTTGCAAGACTTGCTTTTGTCTTAGCAGACACATCCACAGTGTAAGTGGTTGTGTTGGTGTCGGCATCGTGGTTGTTAGTCACGGTGACATAGTCGCTGCCTGCGTTAGTCACAGAACGTTCAACATCAACGGTATATTCATGACCGCCTGCTGCGTTAACGCCTTCAGTCACAGTCACGTTAGAACGGCCTTCTTTAGCTTTCACGCTGGTTTTCTCAGCAGCTGCTTTCTTCGCAAGGTCGTTTACCGATTTAATTGCATCGTTAATGTTGCCTTTACCGGTTTCACCGATGTTGCTCATGGTAATGTCGCCATTGCCATTCACTGTCGCGTCGCCGCCTAACACATTAACAACGTTTTGAGCCACGTTAGATACTTTTGTATCCACTTTGTCTAACTGACCTTTATTGACTGCATCTGCTGCATCCACACCATCAGCAACGTTAGTTACCTTAGTATTGTTCGCATTAATGCCATCTTTGGTCATGCTTGGACCGTTATTAATGGTTACACCATCGTTATTCACGGTAGTATCGCCTGCTTTCACAGAATCCACGTTCAAGTTTTTCGCGGTGGACACTTTGTAGTGTTTACCGCCGTCAGCATTGGTGGATTCTTCCACAACAATGTTGTCGCCTTGTTCTACAGTGGTGTGTTTCTTCGCAGTGTCTGCTGCGTTTTTCGCTAAATCGTTAACGTGTTTGATCGCATCGTTAACGTTACCTTTACCGGTTTCGCCGATATTGGTCATGGTAACTTTACCATTGCCATCCACTGCTGCATCACCACCTAACACGTCTGCTACGCCTTTCGCTACATTATGTAACTGACCGCCGTTCACAGCATCTTTGCTGTTTTCTGCGACATCGCCGGCTGCTACGTTAGTGATTTTCTTATCAGCTGCATCAATACCGTCTTTCTTCACAGAAGGACCGCCTGCGATGGTTAAGCCATCGTTGTTCAATGTGCTGTCACCTGCTTTCACAGAATCCACGGTTAAGTCTTTCTTCAAGCTTAATTTCGGATTCTTCGGATCGGTGTTGTCAACCACTAAGTTTTGTTCACCGTCCGCGGCTTTCACAGATTTCACTGCGCTGTCAGCAACGCCGGCCACTTTATCTAACTGACCTTTGTTCACTGCATCATTTGGATTCACACCGTCAGCAACGTTAGTGATGGTATTACCGCCTGCGTTAATGCCACCTTTCGTGACAGAAGGACCACCGGCGATGGTTACACCATCGTTATTCACGGTAGTATCGCCTGCTTTCACAGAATCCACGTTCAAGTCTCTCGCAGTGGACACTTTGTAGTGTTTACCGCCGTCAGCATTGAGGGATTCTTCCACAACAATGTTGTCGCCTTGTTCTACAGTGGTGTGTTTCTTCGCAGTGTCTGCTGCTGCTTTCGCTGCATCGTTAACGTGTTTGATCGCATCACCGATGTTACCTTTACCGGTTTCACCGATACCTTTCGCAGGATCAGCTACAGTGACTTTACCTGTCGCAGGATCGATAGTGGCATCCGGACCGATTAAGTCTTTCACGTTATTCGCTACGTTGTACAACTGGCTACCGTTAACCGCATCCTTGCTGGTTGGGGTCACTGCGCCCGGTGCAACGTTAGTGATTGTTTTATCACCTGCATTAATGCCGTCTTTCTTCACAGAAGGACCGCCTGCAATGGTTAAGCCATCGGTATTCAATGTGCTGTCACCTGCTTTCACAGAATCCACGGTTAAGTCTTTCTTCAAGCTTAATTTCGGATTCTTCGGATCGGTGTTGTCAACCACTAAGTTTTCTTCGCCGTCTTTGGCTTTCACAGATTTCACTGCGCTGTCAGCAACGCCTTTCACGGCATCTAACTGACCTTTGTTCACCGCATCTTTTGGATCAACGCCGTCAGCAACGTTGGTAATCTTGTTACCATTTGCATTTAAGCCATCTTTGTTGATGTAAGTGTTGCCACCTACTTGAACGCCGTTGTTGCCTAATACAACTTGGTTGTCACCTGTGCCTGCAGTCACTTGAGTCAAGCTGATGCTGTCTTTAAGCGAGAATTCCACTTGGGCACCATTTGCGCCATTGGTTTGTTTCGCTTTCAAGTTTTTACCTGCTTGAAGAGTGACTTTGTTGCTGGCTTTGATTTTTTGATCGTGTTCAGAAGCAGTATCTAATTCACCATCAGTCTTCGCTGTATCCACCACGAAGTGAGTGTTTGCAAGTGCTTGTGCAACGGTGCCTGCAGTCACTAACTTGCCTTTATCTGCCGGTGTTGCTGGTGCTGTGATGTTGCCATCTGCATCCACTAAATCACCGCTGAGTTTAGGCGTTACGGTTACGATGTTGGTGTTCGGATCTTTCACTGCAGTTAATGCATTTTCATCACCGGATTTCACATCTTGTACTGCGGTGTCGGCTTTCGCTTTCACGCCATCCAATTTGGTGTTGGTTGCATGAAGTTGTGAACCGTTCACGGCTTCTTGGCTGGTTGCAGAAACATCACCCGCTTTCACACCGGAGATAACTCTATTACCGGCATCAATACCGCCACGTGTTACGCTTGGGCCACCTGTGATGGTTAAACCGTTGGTGTTCACTGTGGTATTACCCGCAGTGACGGAAGTGACATCAAGGTCATCTTTTGTCGCCACAGTGTATTCATCACCGCCGGCGGCATTTTTGCCTTTCGTTACTTTCACGTTTTTGCCTTCAACAACAGTGGTGTGTTTCGCTGCAGTTTCTGCTGCAGCTTTCGCTGCATCGTTAACGTGTTTGATCGCATCACCAATGTTACCTTTACCGGTTTCACCGATACCTTTCGCAGGATCAGCTACAGTCACTTTACCTGTCGCAGGATCGATAGCTGCATCCGGACCGATTAAGTCTTTCACGTTATCCGCTACGTTGTACAACTGGCTACCGTTAACCGCATCTTTGCTAGCTGCTGTTACTGCACCCGGTGCAACGTTAGTGATTTTCTTATCACCTGCGTCAATACCGTCTTTCTTCACAGAAGGACCGCCTGCAATGGTTAAGCCATCGGTGTTCAATGTGCTGTCACCTGCAGTTACTTGTGTCAAGCTAATGCTGTCTTTAAGCGAGAATTCCACTTCTGCGCCATTTGCGCCATTGGTTTGTTTCGCTTTCAAGTTTTTACCTGCTTGAAGAGTGACTTTGTTGCTGGCTTTGATTTTTTGGTCAGCTTGAGAAGCAGCATCCAATTCGCCGTCAGTCGCTTTGGTATCCACCACGAAGTGGGTATTTGCAAGCGCTTCAGCAACGGTGCCTGCAGTCACTAACTTGCCTTTATCTGCCGGTGTTGTTGGTGCTGTGATGTTGCCATTCGCATCCACTAAATCACCGCTGAGGTTAGGTGTGATGGTGTAAGTATTGCCTGCTTTTGTTACAGATAATGCTTTCTCATCGCCGGACTTGATGTCTTGCACTGCGGTGTCTGCTTTATCTTTCACAGATTTAATCGCTTCGCCGATTGTACCTTTACCGGTACCTGCGATACCTTGAGTAGGATCAGCTACAGTTACTTTACCTGTCGCAGGATCGATAGTTGCATCCGGACCGATTAAGTCTTTCACGTTATCCGCTACGTTGTACAACTGGCTACCGTTAACCGCATCTTTGCTGGTTGGGGTCACTGCGCCCGGTGCAACGTCAGTGATTTTCTTATTACCTGCATTGATGCCTGCATCCGTTACGCTTGGACCGTTATTGATGGTTAAGCCTTTGTCGTTCAATGTGCTATCGCCCACTTTCACGCCATTGTTATTTAACACCACTTTGTTCGGGCCAATACCTGCTTCAATTTCAGCCGATTTCACGCTGACAAGATTTTCTAGCGTATCGCTCAGTTTGTAGTTCACTGTCGCGCCACCGTTAGCGGTGTTGGTTTGTTGTGCAACTAAGTTTTTACCTGCTTCAAAGGTCACTTTATTGCCTGAACCCACTTTCGCATTTTCTTCAGAAGCAGCATCAACTGTACCGCCGTTGGCTTTGGTATCCACCACGAAGTGGTTTGCTTTTAATGCGTCAGCAACAGTTTTCGCGCTCACCAATTTGCCTTCGTCTGCGGCTGCTGGGTCATTGACTGTACCGTCAGCATTCACTAAGTCACCTGCGATAAAGTTTGGTGTTAACGTAACTGTGTTGCCTACTTTGTTTGCAGTCAGTGCGGTTGGATTTGAAGATACCACGTCTTGTACTGCGCTATCCGCTTTGGCTTTCACTTCCGCTAATTGACCGCCGTTCACCGCTTCCTTGCTGCCTGCGGCAACGTTGCCGTCAGCCACACCGGTAATTTTCTTATCACCTGCGTTGATACCGTCTTTCTTCACAGAAGGACCACCTGCAATGGTTAAGCCATCCGTGTTCACTGTTGTGTCGCCTGCTTTCACAGAATTCACAACCAAGTCTTTTGTGGTTGCCACGGTGTAGGTTTTGCTGCCGTCAGCGTTAGTGGTTGGGGTTACGGTGATATTCTCACCTGCCGCCACTTTGGTGTTTGCTGCAGCGATAGCATCGTTGACGTTACCTTTGCCTGTGCCACCAATGTTACTCATGGTCAGGTTGCCGGAATTATCAACTGCCGCATCACCACCAAGGACGTTTTGCACGCCAGTCGCGAGATTGCTTAAGTAGTTATTGGTTGCATAAAGTTGGCTACCGTTAATCGCATCGGTGCTGGTTGCGCTAATCACGCCTGCAGCCACGTTTTGGATTTGACGCTCTTTACCTGCAGAACCCACAGACACGGTGCCATTCGCTGCTTTAGGCAAACCTGCGGCAGTGTAGGAACCGTTAAGGGTGTAAGCACCGGTGTGAACATCAGAGGTTTGAGATAAACGACCTAACGCTACTGAGTATTCATGTGAAGCAGAAGCACCAGCCCCTAATGCCATAGAGCTTAAAGCAGACGCATTAGCTGAAGTACCAATTGCAACGCTATAACCGTTCTTCGTTGAACCGTCAGGATTTTTTTCTCCATTACCGGCATTTGCCGTTGTACCAATAGCAATGTTAAAGTTGTTTTTCACTGTTGACAGTGTACCCATAGACAGGGTGTGTTGGACATTCAGATACTCATCTACTGTGCTGACATCTTTACCATCACTATCAAACTTATCGGTCATTTTACCTGAACCGGAATTCACACCAATAGCAATGTTGTCATTACCATGTACTGCACGTCCTGCTTGATTACCGAGAGCGATATTTGACCAACTATCTTTACCGGCTCTACCTGCTTGCGTACCAACAGCCACAGTACCATGTTGATGTTTAACCGGTGTATTTTGATCCGCTGTATATTGTGCACCGGCATAATTACCAATCATTACACCAAAATTACCAATATCCGTAGTACGAGGAGTTTTCTTATTGTCAGTTTCAGTAACATCGCCTGCTTTGTAACCTATGGAAACTTGATTAATACCATTCGTTACCGCATTGTCACCGATCGCAACGCCAGATTGAGCTTGCACCGTCGCATTTTTACCCATGGCAACAGCATGACTAGCTCCTGTATGGGCTTGCGTACCAAATACAAGTGAATCACCTGTACCTGCTGCTAAATTGATATTGTTACCAATTGCATAAGTGCGGGCGCTTGCAACATTGTTTGTGTCACCGATAGCGACGGAGTTGTTACCGGAAACGGTGGTTTCTACACCGTAAACTTGTGAACGATCGCCACTTGCGGTGGAATAGTTTGAACCTTGGACGTTGTTAGCAATAACTGTACTTTGTCTGCCTTTGGCTCTCGCGTATGTACCGATAGCGGTAGTTTTGTAGTTGTCCGCTGTTGCTTCTACACCAATGGCGATGGAATCTGCGGCGGTCGTATTACCTGCTGCCGGAGCAACGGTTGCTCTTGCACCGATTGCAATGGCATCATAGTAATTCGCTTTAGCACCATGACCAATCGCAACGGCAGATACGCCTTTTTGTTCTGCATTTGCGCTATCATCACCGGCGGAAGAATCTTGACCAATCGCAATGGAATGTCTTGTTTTCGCTTGCGCGGTATTACCCATTGCAATGGTATCCCGTGCACTAACAGCCGCTCTCGTACCAAACACTAATGAATCATCTGTACCTGCCGCTGCATTGATATTGTTACCAAGTGCATAAGTACGTGCGCTTGCAACGGTGTTTGTATCACCGATGGCTACGGAATTGTCGCCGGAAACGGTGGTTTCAGCACCGATGACTGTCGCACGAGCTCCGCTTGCAACAGAAACAGGTTTTAGATTCTTAGAATCATAGTTGTTAGCAATGGTAAGGCTTTGCCGACCGGTTGCAGCAGAGTACGAACCAATAGCAGTAGCTTTTTGATTTTCAGTGGTCGCATATGTCCCTAGTGCAATAGAATCATGCCCATTAGAGGTGGACGCATGCGAACCCATTGCTATAGAGGACGTGCCCATTGCTTCAGCAATGCTACCGATTGCAATGGAATTCTCACCGCTAAAAGCATCCGCTTTACCTGATTTTGAATTGAGACCAATTGAAATGGAATTAGTAGTAAGTGCTTTAGCAGCATTACCAATTGCGGTGGTATTGCTCACTTCAAGCTTATCCGTAGCACTACCGGAACCGGCATTAGTCCCCATAGCAATGTTATGGGAGCCTTTTAGATATTGACCGGCTTGTTCACCGATAGCAGTGTTACGAGTACCACCTTGACCATAACGACCGGCAGATTCACCAATAGAGACGCCGTAGTTGTTACCACCTTCAGTTGCTGCATTTGGATTTTGGTTATCACTACCGGCGAAACGACCAATGAATATACCATAACTTTGTCTAACTTGGTCACCTGTCCCGTTTTTACCAGCATAAGCACCAATCGATGTTTGCCCCACACCTGAGGCGACTGATTCTGCACCGACCGCTGTTGCCTGAGCATGAAGCGCTTTCGCTTGCCCACCAATTGCCGTCGCATATTCACCATTCAAAAGTGTTACGGCAGGGTCACCGGCTTGCGCTTGATAACCCAATGCGGTGGAGTAACCGGTTTTCGCTGTCGTAGCCGAACCAATTGCTGTCGCGTGTTTTGCTGATGCACCCGCATTCACACCAATGGTAACTGCATCAGTTTTTTTATTGTCGTCAGAAAGCGCTGTTCCCATTCCCATACGGATGCTGTTGGTTGCGTCCAAGCCATTCACACCACGATCACCCACACCGATGATACCGGAGTTCACGTCTAAACGACCGCCAAGGGTGAGATTTTTCGCACCGTTGTTTTCATTGTTAACTTCATCTGCTTCAGTTGCTGCACCTGCACCACCATAAAACAAGGTTCTGTTAGTTTGGGTCTCTCTGTTATCAACCACACTACCGCCGACTGCCGTACAAGGACGAGCGGAACCCGCCGCATTATAATAGCTTGGGGTAATACCTGCTGGAGCGGTAGATGTTCCAGGCACTTTCAACACAACACTTCCCGGTGTTGAATTTACATCAAGAATTGTACCCACTCCAAGATTTGGAATAGCCGAATCATTAATTGCCAAGCAGTTACCTGCCTGTCTGTCATTTATATAAATTCCCGGATAACCAACCGCACTTGTGGAGGTTAACGCCAACCCAACAGAGATGGCAAGCGCACTGGCAGCAAAGCCGGAGGTGCCTTTCGCAACACGACCGACAACAGTTCTTTCGGAACCCTTGCCATGTGCAGAAGCAAATTCAGGGACGGCGGTGAACACACCAAGCGCCTTATTAAAAATGCTTTTGTAAATATGATTCATAAGTGATTTCCTTTTTTATGAAGAAAACGAAGGCTGTCGCCAGCCGTAAAACTTTTTTGCTTTGCTTTTAACCGTTCTGCTTTTTAGAAGTGAATGCTTTTGTTGCTCACAATCCTCCTTAAAAGTACTGAAAGTGTCGATTGAAAAACACCGTGAAAACGACCACACTTTAAATCACCTCGCGCGGCATTTTAAAGGGTATTATTTCAACCTATACCTTAACCTCGGCATGATATTCAAAAAATAACCACAGGTCAACCACTGCAACACCCCACGCCTTGAGTTTACATTGTTTTACATTTGCGCAACAGCGCGTTTTTCCCATATTGTCGCGTGTATTTTGATGAACGAATGATTTCACCTCGGCTCGGAATGAAGTGCGGTGGTTTTTGAGCGTGTTTTTTCGTGCGTAGCGTGCAACTTGTTGCACGAATGATTCAACCTCGGTACGCGATTCACTGATTCTCTCGTAGCGTGCATCTTGATGCACGAATGATTTCCCCTCGGTGCGGAATGAAGTGCGGTAGTTTTTTAACGTATTTTTTCGTGCGTAGCGTGCATCTTGATGCACGAATGATTCAACCTCGGTGCGGAATGAAGTGCGGTGGTTTTTAACGTGTTTTTTCGTGCAACGAGTTGCACGCTACGGGAGAGAATGATTTAACCTCGGTGCGTGATTGACGATTTCGTGCAACACGTTGCACGCTACGGGGATTAGAACCACGCACGGAACGTTATTTAACCCTTTTCGAGGATTCACGATTTCGTGTGTAGCGTGCATCTTGATGCACGAAAGATTTTCCCTTATGAGCGTTTTTTTTCGTGCAACAAGTTGCACGCTACGGGGAAATTCCACCTCGGTGCGTGATTGACGATTTCGTGCAACAAGTTGCACGCTACGATTCTTTTATTTTTAAGGCTGATGGCTCACGCTTCACAGCGTGTGCCGATAACCAATTGATATAAAAGGCACGCGTTAGGAAACGCGCGCCATCAAAAAGGGGAGATTCATATTGTAGCGTGCATCTTGATG
>NZ_CABFLM010000052.1 GCF_901873365.1 uncultured Aggregatibacter sp. | reverse complement strand
TCGTGCAACAAGTTGCACGCTACGATTCACTAAAATAGTGATATGAAAATAAACACGGTGACCGGTTTTCACAAGCCTCTTTAGGGCTTGTGAAGTATAGGCCCTTATAGGGGAGCCTAAAAACCGCACGTTTTATGTGCGGATTGTTATTTTTTCGTTAAAACAAGATCCGCGTGCGAATTGTGCCCTCAATATGACGCAATTTATCGATCAATGGTGCGGAATCATCGGTTTCCACATCAATTACCACATAGCCGATTTTCGGATCTGTCTGTAAATATTGCGCAGCGATATTGACATTAGCTTCAACGAAAATTTGGTTGATTTTAGTCAAGATACCCGGGCGGTTTTCGTGAATGTGCAACAAGCGTTTGGAGCCTTCATGTTCCGGTAGAGACACTTCCGGGAAGTTAACGGAAGACAAAGTTGAGCCATTGTCGGAATATTTCACAAATTTACCGGCGACTTCAAATCCAATATTTTCTTGTGCTTCAGCGGTAGAACCACCGATGTGCGGCGTTAAGATCACATTATCGAATTTGCGCAATGGTGAAACAAATTCCTCGTTAATGGATGCCGGTTCTTTCGGGAATACGTCAATAGCTGCACCATGTAATTTGCCTTCTTCTAACGCCTTAGCTAATGCATCAATGTCCACCACAGTACCACGTGCTGCGTTAATTAAAATGGCATCTTGTTTTAATTGGGCAATACGTTCTGCACTGATTAAATTGCGGGTAGATGGCAATTCAGGGACATGCAGGGAAATGACATCGCAAGAACCGAGCAATTCTTCCAAACTACGCACTTGTTTGGCGTTGCCAAGAGGAAGTTTGTTTTCAATGTCGTAGAAATGCACATCCATGCCCAAGGATTCAGCAATAATACTAAGTTGTGAACCAATATGGCCGTAGCCCACAATCCCTAATTTTTTACCACGCACTTCGTGTGAACCCACAGCTGACTTATTCCATAAACCACGGTGCACTTCTGCATTGGCTTGCGGAATGTTACGCATTAATAATAGGATTTCACCTAACACTAATTCCGCCACAGAACGCGTATTGGAGAACGGTGCGTTAAAGACAGGAATGCCACGGGCTTTTGCTGCATTTAAATCCACTTGGTTGGTGCCGATACAGAAACAACCGATGGCGATCAATTTCGGTGCGGCCGCAATCATTTCTTCGGTTAAATGCGTACGGGAGCGTAGGCCGATAAAGTGGGCATCTTTGATGGCTTCTTTGAGTTCATCGCCGTCCAATGCTTTTTTGTAGTAATCAATGTTGGTGTAACCCGCGGCGTGCAACGTGTCTAAGGCGCTTTGGTGAACGCCCTCCAACAACACAAATTTGATTTTATTTTTATCTAATGAAACTTTTGATGTCATATTTCTCTCCAATGATGTTTAAATGATTTTTGCACCGTCCGGTGTGCCGACAATGACAGTATCTGCCGGGCGTAAAGCGAACACGCCATTAGTCACGACACCTGCAATGTTATTTAATTCTTTTTCCATTTCCACCGGATTCATAATGGCAAAATTATGTACGTCTAAAATGATGTTGCCGTTATCGGTTACGACGCCTTCGCGGTATTCCGGTGTGCCACCAAGTGTGACTAATTTACGAGCCACTTGCGAACGCGCCATTGGAATAACTTCAATCGGTAACGGGAAAGTTGAGCCTAACACATCCACTTGTTTGCTGCTATCCACGATGCAGATGAAATTTTTTGCCAATGCAGCCACAATTTTTTCACGTGTCAACGCCGCACCGCCGCCTTTGATCATCATTTTTTGTGGATTGATTTCATCCGCGCCATCCACATAAATATCTAAGCCTGCCACATCATTTGCACTAAATACTTCAATACCATGTTTTTTCAGTAATTCTTCCGAATTTTTGGAGGCTGCTACAGCACCTTTGATTTCATCTTTCATTGAGCCAAGCGCTTCAATAAAACAATTCACAGTGGAACCACTGCCCACGCCCACGATCATATCCGGCTTCACAAATTGCAAAGCCGCTTGCGCGGCGATTTTTTTCATTTCAAGTTGATTCATTTTTTCTCCTTAACATCTGAATATTACGCTAAAACATCGCGTAAACGATTGCGTTTACTTTAATCAGTTTCCCGGGCATAAACAAGTAGAGATGTGTTATTCGGGCAAAAAGCCTTCTAATAATTCGTTTAAAAACAGTTTACCGTGCTCGGTAACCTGCCAAGTGCGGTCGGTTTCCGTGATGAATTTTTGATCCTGCGCCCAAGCCATTGTGTTCTCTACCGAACTTAACGGCAAGCCGGTAAATTGTTCAAATTCGTTTTTTGGCACGGCTTCCAACAAGCGGAAACGGCTCATAAAGAATTCAAAAGGGCGATCTTCAGTGCTGACGTCCCGTTCTTCATATAAATATTCGCCGCGCATGTAGCCTTTCGGGTGTTTGGTTTTGCTGTAACGTAAAATCTGGCCGTTTGGAAAACTGAGTTTGCCGTGTGCACCGCAACCAATGGCAAGATAATCGCCGAAGCGCCAGTAATTTAAATTGTGTTGGCACTGAAAGCCTGGTTTGGCGTAGGCTGAAGTTTCATATTGTTGATAGCCGGCAGCCGTTAATAACTGATGGCCTTGCTCAAAAATATCCCACAATTCATCGTCATCAGGCAGTTTCGGTGGTCTGTAGGCAAACATCGTATTCGGCTCGATGGTGAGCTGATACCAAGACAAATGTGGCGGTGCCAGTTCTATGGCTTGGCGTAAATCATCTAAGGCTTCGTTTAAGGTTTGGTTGGGTAAACCGTGCATTAAATCCAAATTAAAACTGCACAGAGGAGAAACACGGGCAAAACCTACCGCACTTTTCGCCTCCGCAGCATTATGAATACGCCCCAATTTTTGCAATTTTTCATCAGAAAAACTTTGAATGCCCATAGAAATACGAGTGATGCCGGCTTGTACATAACCTAAAAAACGCTCGGCTTCAGCCGTACCGGGATTGGCTTCGAGGGTAATTTCAATATGAGGTGCAAAAGGAATGCGTTGCTCGATTTGATGTAATAAAAACGCGATATTTTCTGCGCTAAACAGGCTTGGTGTGCCGCCACCGATAAAAATCGAATGCAGCGGACGCTGTTGGATGCTTTCCTGATAACGCGATAAATCCGCTGCTAAATCAGCAAGTAAATGGCGCACATACTCTTGTTCGGGAATGGCACCTTTTTGTGCATGCGAATTGAAATCGCAGTACGGGCATTTCTGCACACACCACGGAATGTGAATGTATAAACTCAATGGTGGTAACAGCAACGGATTTAACGGCGGTGTTATCATTAGCGAACGACCACCGCGGTGCCGCTTGCCACAATCATAAACATGCTTTTGGCATCGGAGGTGATGGTGGTGTAATTAACTTCTACGCCCACAACGGCATTGGCGCCTAAGGCTTGAGCGTTTTTTTGCATTTCATCTAACGCTTCTTTGCGCGATTTGGTAATACGCGATTCATACATGTCGGAGCGCCCACCGATAATGTCGGTAATGCCGGCAAAAAAGTCGCGGATAAAATTCGAACCGGCAACGACTTCGCCGAATACCAGTTGTTTATATTCTACAATTTGCTTGCCTTCAATGTGAGGCGTGGTGGTGATTATCATCTTTTGTCCTTTAAATTCGTTATGAAAACTGACCGCACTTTATGCGCCTAGTTGCGCTTTAAGCGCACTTAATGCACGGGCTCGGTGGGAAATTTTCTTTTTCTCGGCGGTTTCCAGTTCGGCAAAGGTGCAACCTGCCTCCGGGCTGAAAAAGAGCGAATCATAGCCAAATCCGTTGTCGCCTTTTTCTTCAAAAGTAATGATACCGTGATATGCGCCTTGCGCAATAATCGGAGACGGATCGGTTGGGTGTTGTAATAAGACGATGGTGCTCACAAATTGTGCGCTGCGTTGTTCGGTTGGCACATTCGCCAATTCCGCTAATAATTTTTCACGATTTTTCGCATCAGCCTGTTCACCATCTACGCCGGCATAACGTGCGGAATATAAGCCCGGCGCGCCGTTTAACGCGTCAACCACTAAGCCGGAATCGTCAGCAATCGCCGGTAAACCGGATTTTTCCGCCGCATAACGGGCTTTTAAAATGGCGTTTTCTACGAAGGTCAGACCGGTTTCTTCCGGGCTGTCGATACCTAAGTCGGTTTGGGCGATAACCTCAAAACCGAAATCGGCTAACACATCTGCCATTTCTCTGACTTTACCCTGATTGCCGGTGGCTAAAACAATTTTCTGTTTCATGTTGTTCTCTTACTTATTCTGTTAAGTGCGGTTGAAAAATGCTTCGTATTATACCGCACCCAATAAAAAAGACGAGGCGCATTGCCTCGTCTTACATAAAAACAATGTTAGAGGAGAGAGATTAAAGTGCGATGCGATCGCGATTTTTTTCGAGCGTAGCTTTGCCGATACCTTGCACTTCTAATAATTGCTCGATAGCGCTAAACGCCCCGTGTTTTTCACGGTATTGCACAACGGCTTCCGCTTTTTTCGCCCCGATACCCACAAGCACTTTTTGAATTTCAGCGGCAGAGGCTGTATTGATGTTGACTTTCTGGCTAACAGAAGCCGTTGCGGTGGGTTGCTCTGTTTGCGCTGCAGGTTCTGCCGCCTTTTCTGCTGCCATGGCAGAGCCGGTAAACACCGTTCCTAACACGAACAGAGAAGCCAAAAGATGTTTCATTACTTTCATAGTGATTCCTTTTCAGACTAGAGTTAAATACACGTTGAATTAATCAACGGGCGTACTTTGCCGAAAATCGAAAAAATACACGAGAAAACGACCGCACTTTTGGGATCTTAATCGCAAAATCAAGGAAAAACGAGCTAGGTTTTAAAGCATTTCGATAGGGGGCGGAAAATAGGGGAGGGCGGAAATAATGAACAGGGATGTCAGGCAAATCAGCGACTTGGTGATTTGCCTGATGGGTGGGAAGATCAAAATACCTTTTTAAACGGCTTAATGATGATATCGCCATACACGCCGGCTTCTACATAAGGATCTTGAGCTGCCCAGTCTTTTGCTGCTTGCAAGCTATCAAACTTGGCAATGACGGTCGAACCGGTGAAACCGGCCTCACCCGGATTTTCATCATCAATTGCCGGGTTTGGGCCTGCGGTTAATAAACGATCTTCGGCTTGGAGTTGTTTCAAACGAGCAAGGTGTTGTTCACGCACGGCCAAGCGTTGAGCCAACGTGTTCGGTTTGTCTTGAGCAAAAATAACGTAGTACATTTTGAGTCCTCTTGTTAGTTTATGGCGTTTTCATGTGTGCCAAAGCGGCATCTAATTCGTGATTATTTTCGCGTGGAATAGCACGAGGTTTACCTTCCTGATCGACAGCAACAAACGTAAATTGTGCTTCTGTCACGCAATAGCGTTCACCAATAGGTTCGCTTGCCACTTTTTTAACCCACACTTCCACTTTGATTTTAATTGAGCTACGTCCAACGTGTAAACATTGTCCATAGCAACAAACTACATCTCCAACAGAAACCGGCTGAATGAAATTCATGCTTTCAACGGCAACAGTCACAACGCGTCCGTGAGCGATTTCTTTTGCTAAGATTGCGCCGCCAATGTCCATTTGAGACATAATCCAACCACCAAAAATATCGCCGTTAGCGTTAGTATTAGAAGGCATTGCTAAGGTTCTGAGCAGAAGGGTGCCGTGAGATTGTTGTCCGGTTTTGCTATCAATTAATTGAGGTGACATTGATTATTCCTTGTTTTTTTCTTGTTGTGTTTGAGGTAAATAGCGATAAATATAAAGACCTGTAATGATCGTGGCGACAAACGTCATGCCGATAATGCCGAAGGACTTGAAATCGACCCAAATGTCGTCCGATAAATATCGGCTGATATAAATGTTAAGTAACATACATAAAATAAAAAAGCCGCTCCATCCTAAGTTGAGGTTCTTCCATACCGGCTCAGGTAAGGTAATTTCTTTACCAAGAAGTTGTTTAATCAACAGTTTTTTAAAACCAAATTGAGCGACAAGTAAAACCAATGCAAAGAGCGCATAGATAATCGTCACTTTCCATTTCAAAAACTCAAGATCGTTAAAATAAGCGGTGAGGGTACCGAAAAAAATAACCGCACCTGCCATGAACTTTTGTTGCGTTTCAATTTTGCCGTATTTCACTTTTAAAATAATGAATTGCACGATAGTCGCGATCACCAAGGTGATTGCCGCTTCACGAATTCCAACTAATTTATAGACGGCAAAAAAGAGAATTAAGGGAATAAATTCAAGTAATTGTTTCATATTGATGTTATGCCTTTGATATAAATAACGTATAAAAACGGTATGTGACAACCAATGCAAATACATTGATTAGCGCAACCAGCATACCGCTAATGAGTGCCATGATGGCATTGCTTGAGAAGGCAGTGAGAAAATTTTCCACGAATGGGATCAGCACATAAATCAGCAAGCAGAAGATAAATAATACAGAAACACGCCCCATCGCAGCACGCCACGTGATTTTAGCGGAATGGCTTATGCTGTCGTTTGTTAGCAAATAATGTACCGGCGCTAAGCAAAGACGAATATAGAGCCCAATGCCGATAACCATCGCAAATAATGAAATAATGGAAGGCTGTACTTTTTGCTGAATAGCAATCATGGCTTCTGTTAGCCCAATAAGGATCGGGATAAAAATCAAGAAACTCAGCAAAATAGCGCCTAAAATCCGTTTTAATGTTGAGGAGAAACTCTGCCAAATCGTGTGGAATCGGCGCAGGCTAATTTGATGAATGCTAACTAAACACCATGCACTGATAAAAATATAAATAAACTGTTTAAGAAAAAAGAATGTCACCAAATCGATGCCTTGTTCTTCTGACATCGTGGAGGCAATTTGATTGTTTGATAAAGACATAACAATTTCATTGGGCAACATGACAAACTGTAGCCATACCATGATAATGTCGACAAAAAAGTAGAGCATAGATAAGAGAAGGATATTTCGCTTTTCATTTTGCATGAAATGAAAGCTGTCTTTAATAATTTGGGTAAAGTTTATTGGCATTTCATTGACTTCATTAAACGTGAAAGAAAAAGAGCCTAATTATACTGACCTTTCCGGATAAAAACAGATCCTATTTTAATACTCCGACGTGTAAATCCGCGATTTCTGCGCATGGATTCGTGCATCAAGATGCACGCTGCGCGAGGAATGAGCCAACTAGAGGAAAGCAGAGAGCAGGGGAATTACGCAATTTTTACGTTGATTTATCGATAGCCGATTTCATTAAGCTGCGATTCCCCATTAAAATTGGGTGTCAATTAGGTTATGTTTGATTTTCTATCGCCGAATGACAAGAAACTAGCGGCAAATTAACCGCACTTTTTGTGCAAACTGCGCACCAAGGGTGTCATCTTCGTTGCGTTGAGACTGATCTAACGAGGAGGCGTAAGCTTTAAGTTTTTCATTGATATTAGGCTCCAACACTTCGCCATGGCAATTTTCCGGTAATTGAGAAAAATCGACGGCCGAATGAAAAGGCTGGTCGTAATACATAGAAACATAATAAGTCGGATCGTAAGTACTTAATGTAAATTCGTTATCCTGCAAAAGCTGCGGTTTTGACAACATAAAATCAAAATAATACAACACCTGCGCTCCACTGCTCTTCATGCCGTAATTTTGTGGTTTCGCGCTGTATTTTACTTTATTGCCTTGTTTATCAAATAAATAGCTAAAGTAATGTTCATTGACCACATTGCCGATAACCTCATCAATCAATTTCTGCAATGCTTTCTTGTCACTTTTTGCTTGTTTTACATCATATAACACAGCGGCCGAACTGGGTTCATCCAAAATCCATTGCATCGAAAATCCGACTAATTGTTGTTTTTCCACTAACACTTTGGCTTTCATGTCAATAAACGCATGGGGGTGGGCAAAAAGTGTTTGAGCACAAAGTAAGGTTATAAAAAATAAACTTATTTTTTTCACAGGTTCACCTTCTTGGTAGATTGGATTTTTCTATTTTATCACAAATAAAAAGGCACCACAGTGCGATTAAAAAATCATCTATCATGGAAAAATTACCTATTTTTTGTGATTTATATCAAACAAACCTAATTTTGCATTTTGCTTCTTATTGAAAAATCGATAACATCTTTCACCATCAAGTGATTGCTTGATATTCATAAAGTTCCTAAATAAAATAATCATAATAGCTAAACAACTTTCCTACCTCTCTTCGGAGAGGTTTTTTTTGTGCCAAAAACACGACTAAAACATGAATGGAAATTGGCACAACAGCAAACATCAAGTAGAATGAGCCACCTGAATTATGGCAATAATCTTTGTGATTTATTGTTTCTTTAGGGTCATTCTGTATGTCAAAACATCGATAAAAATGACCGCACTTTTCCCTTAACCAGAGAAAAATTATGTCAACACAATTCGTTTATACGATGCACCGAGTAGGCAAAGTGGTTCCGCCGAAACGTCATATTCTAAAAGATATTTCCCTAAGCTTTTTCCCGGGAGCCAAAATTGGTGTGCTCGGCTTAAACGGTGCAGGTAAATCCACGTTGCTTCGCATTATGGCGGGCATTGATAAAGAAATCGAAGGGGAAGCGCGTCCGCAACCCGGCATTAAAATCGGCTATCTTCCGCAAGAACCAAAACTTGAACCGCAACAAACGGTGCGTGAAGCGATTGAAGAAGCCGTGGGTGAGGTTAAACGTGCGTTAACGCGTTTAGATGAAGTTTATGCCTTATATGCCGATCCCGACGCTGATTTCGACAAACTCGCTGCCGAACAAGCAGAATTAGAAGCCATCATTCAAGCGCACGATGGACATAATTTAGATAACCAATTAGAACGCGCCGCCGATGCGTTACGTTTACCGGACTGGGATGCCAAAATCGAACATTTATCCGGGGGTGAACGCCGTCGTGTGGCACTTTGCCGTTTATTACTCGAAAAACCGGATATGTTGTTATTAGACGAACCGACCAACCACTTGGATGCGGAATCCGTGGCATGGTTAGAACGCTTCTTACACGACTATGAAGGTACCGTGGTGGCAATTACCCACGACCGTTACTTCTTAGATAACGTTGCTGGTTGGATCTTGGAGCTTGACCGTGGTGAAGGTATTCCTTGGGAAGGCAACTACTCTTCTTGGTTGGAACAAAAAGAAAAACGTTTGGCGCAAGAACAAGCGCAAGAATCTGCCCGCCAAAAATCCATTGAGAAAGAATTGGAATGGGTGCGCCAAAATCCAAAAGGTCGTCAAGCGAAAAGCAAAGCACGTATGGCGCGTTTTGAGGAACTTAATTCCGGAGAATATCAAAAACGTAACGAAACCAACGAACTCTTTATTCCACCTGGTCCACGCTTAGGCGATAAAGTGATTGAAGTGCAACATTTAAGTAAATCTTACGGCGACCGCACTTTAATCGATGATTTGTCTTTCAGCATTCCGAAAGGCGCTATTGTTGGGATTATTGGGGCAAACGGTGCAGGTAAATCGACTTTATTCCGTATGCTTTCCGGCAAAGAACAACCGGATTCAGGTTCTATTACCTTAGGTGAAACGGTCGTGTTGGCCTCCGTGGATCAATTCCGTGATGCGATGGACGACAAAAAAACCGTGTGGGAAGAAGTTTCTAACGGACAAGATATTTTAACTATCGGCAACTTTGAAATTCCAAGCCGTGCTTATGTAGGACGCTTCAACTTCAAAGGCGTAGATCAGCAAAAACGCGTAGGTGAACTTTCCGGTGGTGAACGCGGCCGTTTACACTTAGCGAAATTGTTACAAGCCGGCGGTAACGTATTGTTACTGGACGAACCGACCAACGACCTTGATGTGGAAACCTTACGCGCATTGGAAAATGCGATTTTAGAATTCCCGGGCTGTGCTATGGTCATTTCCCATGACCGCTGGTTCTTAGACCGTATCGCGACCCATATTCTAGACTACGGTGATGAAGGCAAGGTAACCTTCTATGAAGGCAACTTCTCCGATTATGAAGAATGGAAGAAGAAAACGTTTGGAGCTGATGCGCTTCAACCACACCGCATGAAATATAAACGCATTGCGAAGTAAGCCTTTATGGTTTAAATATCACCTCACGCTTGGTTAAGTGTGAGGTTGTGTTTTTGTCTCTTATTGACCTGTGCTGACGTATTTTTACGATATTGAGTGCTATTAGTGCGCATTAAATGAAAAAGGACGCTCGAGAGCGTCCTAATTTTTATCTAAACTTTAACGAATTAAAGTGCAGATTTTGCTTTTTCAACTAATGCAGCAAATGCGACTTTGTCGAATACGGCGATATCGGCAAGGATCTTACGGTCGATTTCAACAGACGCTTTTTTCAAACCGTTGATGAATTTGCTGTAAGATAAACCATTTTGACGAGCCGCTGCGTTGATACGCGCAATCCATAATTGACGGAATTGACGTTTACGTTGACGGCGGTCACGATATGCGTATTGACCAGCTTTGATCACTGCTTGGAAAGCAACGCGATACACGCGTGAACGTGCACCATAATAACCTTTAGCAGCCTTAAGAACTTTCTTATGGCGTGCTCTTGCAATAACACCACGTTTTACACGAGCCATTATTTAATCTCCTATGTAATATTTTAACTAAAATGAACTGACGTACGTTTGTGCTTATGCGTATGGCAAGCACGCGACTACTAATACTAAGTCGGACTTAGCAACCATAGATTTATGGCGTAGGTGACGTTTACGTTTTGTTGTTTTCTTAGTCAAAATATGACGTAAGTGAGATTGTTTACGCTTGAAACCACCAGAAGCAGTTTTTTTGAAACGCTTAGCAGCACCGCGTACTGTTTTAATTTTAGGCATTGTTAAATAACTCCGCATTTTTAAGTTTAAACAATATAATCAGGCGAACCGTTTTAAGGCGATTACTTGTTGGCACTGATTATTTCCAATCAAGACAATCTAAAATTGCCCTTTTCAAACGTCATTAGGCTGCGTAGTGTGCCCAATGTACCGTTGTATCTTCACCGAAGTGAAAATTCCGTGATTCAGATGAAATCTGAACAAAAACTATTTCTTCTTAGGCGCCAATACCATAACTGCTTGACGACCTTCTAATTTCCCCGGCGCAGATTCAACCACAGAAATATCGGCTAAATCATTTTTTACACGCTCCAATACATCAAAACCGATGTCTTGGTGAGCCATTTCACGACCGCGGAAACGGACAGTAATCTTGGCTTTATCGCCATCTTCTAAAAAGCGGATTAGGCTACGTAACTTAACTTGGTAGTCCCCTTCATCTGTGCCTGGACGGAATTTAATTTCCTTCACTTGCACCACTTTTTGTTTTTTCTTCTGTTCTTTCGCTGTTTTGCTCTTTTCGTAGAGGAATTTACCGTAGTTCATAATGCGACATACAGGAGGTTCCGCATTTGGACTGATTTCTACAAGATCTAAAGCTGCGGCTTCCGCCATTTCTAATGCTTGTTGAATCGCAACAACCCCAACTTGCTCGCCGTCCTGATCAATCAAGCGAACTTCTTTTACTCTAATTTCGTCATTAATGCGATTAGGGCGATTTACTGCAGGTGCTTTTTTTACGGTTTTGATAATGATATTCCTCTATTAGTTAAACTATGAAAATGCTGCTTGGCGAACCAAACAGTTCTACATTGAATCCGGTTAATTAAGCGCGCATTTTACAAAACTTTATTCTCTATAGCAAAATATTTTCTCAGAAACCTTTTGTTTGCTAAATTCCGTTATATTAGATAGAAAAAAAGAGTTGAACACATCAACTCTTTTCTTTTCTGATACAAGCATTAGCTTATCACAATAAAACGCATTGATCGTTAGCGTTTAATTTTGCGTAAGCCATTTGCTTCAAGCAACTCATTTACTCTGACAAAGAGGGTATGTTTTTCCTTCTCTGTTAATAAATGCACATGCTTATTTTTTAATGCCGCCGCAAAACGCCAAAGCATATCAATGTTAATAGGGATGCCAAGTTTTTTTAACCTAACATAACTATTGGTTGCACCTAATGATCTAAATTCATCCACCGTGTAGATATTAATCTTAGCCAGTAATCTTTCGTGTTTGATAGAGAGATTAGCAAGCTCTTTGATCCTTGACTTTTTAGCAAGCGCTTCAGTCAACTTTTTCGTCTGAATTTGCTTCAAAGAAAGGCTAATTAGGTGACCCAATCGTGCTTTATCTTTTTGAACAGCCAGAGGTAATTGATAATAATGATATAAGACTAAAACATCCGAGCAGTCTGGATTTCTTGAATATGCCGCAGCCCCCAAAGATTCAAGGTACTGCGCTAATTCATCCTCCGCTCTAAGATATAAACTACCATTTTGGTAGATAGCAAACATCATTTCTGAATAAAAAATTCCATATCCTGCAAAGAGATTCTTAATCTTTACGTCACCAATAATTGGTACTAGCTCATCCTTAAGCTGTTTAGACACAGCCGATATCATAGTAATTTCCAACGTGAGTGATATACGATTGCTGTTTAAATGAACATACCTGTAGTTTGGCTTATTACGCAAATGCAATTTTCATTGCATCAGTAATTATTTATGCCTTCCAGATAGGCTATTTACAGCGCCCTAATATTAAACTGACAGCACTACAATGCCTTTTCATAAAAGGTTAAAAGAAGTGATATCAATTTAATAAAGCTTGGCGGTGACCTACTCTCACATGGGAAATTCCCGCACTACCATCGGCATTACGGCATTTCACATCTGAGTTCGGTATGGAATCAGGTAGATCCGCTATATTATTGCCGCCAAAAATCGATTGATGATGCTTATATTTTTTAGCATCATCCTTTAAAGGTTAATTCATGAGCAATTGTATTATAGGAGTTTATCGAGACCTTGCAATCCCTTTTTATTTTTTGTGTTGATAGATCATCTATGCCTATCCTTAATGGGGGAAAATACCCCCACAGGATAGCAGGATAAGGAAAAGGAGGACGTGATTAGGCTGACTTACGCTGCCACCATCACCATTGCCGGGCGAATCACGCGACCGTTAAGCAAGTAACCTTTTTGCAATACAGTGGTGATTTGGTTAGTTTCAAAGCCTTCCATCGGTTGCATAGAAATAGCTTGGTGTAGATCCGGATTGAAAACCTCACCGACAACGCCTACAGGTTCAACGCCAAAACGGGCAACCGTTGCCAATAGCTCTTTTAAGGTCAACTCTACGCCGTCAAATAAAGCCTTAACGCTTTCATCTTCAATATTTGCCGGCGTGGCTAGGGCACGTTCTAAGTTATCAATCGTGTTTAAAATGTCTTTGGCAAATTTTTCTAACGCAAATTTATGCGCTTTTTCAACATCTTGTTCTGTACGACGACGAATATTGTCGATTTCAGCACGAGTGCGCAACAATAAATCTTGTTCTTTTTTTGCGGTTTCCGCTAATTGCGCTTCTAATTCTTGTACACGTGCAATCGCTTCTTCCAAAGGATCTTCCCCTTGTTTTTGCTCTTCAACATCGACCTCTTGCGATTGAAGATCTTGTTCTAATTCTTCGTTTTGTTCTTGTTTTTGCTCGTCTGCCATTGTCATTCTCCGATTAATAAAAGTTGGGCGATTATAACAAAAAATGCCACATTTACCACTTGAGTAAAAGGCTTTCTGTTGTAATATAGTGCCCAATTCATTGAATTCAAGTTAGTGTAAAAACAATATGGATACGTTAAATTCGGCAAAACCGCAAACGTTGCATACCTCATTTCAAACCATTGCATTGGTCGGTAAACCGAGAAATGATATCAACCTACAAATGCATAAAAACCTGTTTTTTTGGTTAATTGAACGCGGTTATCACGTGTTGGTTGAGCAAGATATCGGTAAAAAAATCGACCTTCCGCCAAAACATTTAGCCAGTTTAGAGGAAATCGGCCAATCCGCCCAACTTGCCATTGTGATTGGTGGCGATGGCAATATGTTGGGGCGTGCCCGCATTTTAGCCGAATATCATATTCCGCTTATTGGCATCAACCGTGGCAATTTAGGTTTTTTAACGGACATTGACCCGAAAAACGCCTATTCCCAATTACAAGCTTGCTTGGAAAACGGCGAGTTTTTTGTGGAAGAGCGCTTCCTCTTGAAAGCCTGTGTGGAACGCGATAACGAAATTATCGCCAGTAGTATTGCCGTCAATGAGGCAGTGATTCACCCGGCAAAAATTGCGCATATGATTGATTTTCATGTGCATATCAATGATCAATTTGCGTTTTCACAACGTTCCGATGGTTTAATCATTTCAACGCCAACCGGCTCAACCGCCTATTCTCTTTCTGCTGGTGGCCCGATTTTAACCCCGCAATTAAATGCCATTGCATTGGTGCCGATGTTTCCGCACACCTTGTCTTCGCGCCCGCTCGTAGTGGATGGGAACAGCAAAATTTCTATTCGGTTTGCGGAATACAACACCTCTCAATTAGAGTTAGGTTGTGACAGTCAAGTTGCCCTCCAATTCGGACCTGATGATGTTATCCACATTCAAAAATGTGACTATCCTCTCCGTTTGCTGCACCTTAAAAGCTACAATTATTACAAAGTATTAAGTTCCAAATTAGGTTGGTTACGTAACTTTTCTTAAAGATTAACAACCCCTTTACTGTATATTAAAACAGTAATATACTGACAAACATACAGTAAAGAGGATTTGCTTATGTTGACCCAACTCACCATTAATAATTTTGCTATCGTTCGTCAGTTAAATATTGAATTATTACAAGGAATGTCCGTCATCACCGGGGAAACCGGCGCGGGAAAATCTATTGCTATTGATGCCCTAAATGTCTGCCTCGGGCAACGGACAGAAGCCTCAATGTTACGAGAAGGTCAAGAACGCGCTGATATTTGCGCAACTTTTCATTTGAACCAAAACAATCCGGCTTTCCAATTTTTACAAGAAAACGAATTGCAGGATCCTGACAATCCTGAAGACTGCATTTTACGCCGCATTATTAATCATGACGGACGCTCTAAAGCGTTCATTAATGGCATTCCGGTGTCGGCAGCCCAATTAAAAGAGATCGGGCAACATCTCATTCAAATTAATGGACAACACGCGTCACAACGTTTACTGAAAAACGACTACCAACTGCAGTTAGTCGATAATTTCTGTCAACATACCGCACTTTTACAACAAATGAGCCTTGATTATCACACTTGGCGCAATTTGCAACATCAAGTTAAAACCTTCCAACAAAAATGCGCGGAAAATGAAGCGAGAAAACAGCTTTTACAGTATCAAGTAAGTGAACTGGATGAGTTTAATTTAAAAGAAAATGAATACGAGGAATTAGAAGCGGATCATCTTCGTCTTTCCAATAGCGAAGAATTAACGCAGCTTTCCCAATCAGTTTTGCAATTATTAAGTGAAAATGAAACGGTCAGCGCAGATTCGCTACTTTATCGCGCTGTGCAACATTTAAGTGAACTCTGCGAGTTAGATAATCGTTATACCGACGTGCAAAATCTATTAAATGAAGCATTGATTCAAGTGCAAGAAGCCACCAATGAAATTCAGTCGTTGAGTAGCAATATTGAGCAAGATCCAACATTATTGGCAGACATTGAACAACGCCTAGGACAAACCGTGCAATTAGCGCGCAAGCACAATGTAAAACCACAAGATTTAGTAGCATTACACCGTCGCCTCAAAGCGGAATTGAATGAGTTGGAAGATTTTTCCGGCAGTGAAGAAATGCTCATTCAACAAGAACAAGCTGCTCATGAAAAAATGCTTGCTACCGCGACCGCACTTCATCAGAGCCGTCAATTAGGTGCACAAAAGCTGGCACAGCAAGTGACCAAATCCATCAAACAATTAGCGATGGAACACGCAGAATTTTTTATTGAATTGCATAGTGACTATGACAAGATAAGTTCAAACGGTGCAGATAATGCGATTTTTACCCTACAAAGTAACTTAGGGCAAAGCGCTCAACCGCTCGCCAAAATTGCTTCCGGCGGTGAACTTTCTCGCATTGCCTTAGCCATTCAGGTACAAGCATCTAACCAAACCGCCATCCCAACATTAATTTTTGATGAAATTGATGTCGGTATCAGCGGTGCCACAGCAAATGTAGTCGGCAAATTATTAAGAAAACTCAGCGAAAAATGCCAAGTCATTTGTGTTACCCACTTGCCGCAAGTCGCCTGCCATGGAATACATCATTTCTCCGTTGAAAAATCGACCGTCGATCAAAAAACGGAAACAAAAATGACCGCACTTACCCCTCAGCAACGCGTCAAGGCATTAGCCAAATTATTAGGCGGAAGCAAAATTACGGATGCCGTATTAGCGAATGCACAAGAAATGTTAGAGGGCGTTTGAGGTTTTGCGCCATAGCGTGCGTAGTATTTTATGCCTGAGTTTGGCTTTCGAGGCGGGGCATTTTTTTGAAACCGGGCATTTGGGCGAAACAGATCAAAGTGCGGTCAGTTTTTAACATATTTTAAAAGCCGACCGCACTTTACGGTATGACGAAAAACTAGGATGCATGGCGTTTGGCGATTGAAGTAAAGGCAATTTTGTCGGGACGATAACTAATGCTGCCATACTGAAACGGGCGACCATCGGATAAATAGGTGGTGCTGGCGACGTTAACCACCATATTATATTCATTGAGATCCATTGTATTTTTTTCTTCTTCATTCGCATAGCGAAAAACGATTTCTCGCTGGGAATGGCTGATTTTGAGACCTAATTCCTTTTCTAAATAGTGATAAATAGATTGTTCTGCGATCTCTCGGTTAATAAAAGAAACGATACGGCGATCAAAGTAGGAAACCTCGTATTCCACGGCCTCGCCGTCAATTTCGCGCACACGGCCGATACGGTAAAAATCCATTTGATCATCGACGTTAAAGATCCGCATCAATGTCTCTTCGCCTTGCACGATATATAGACTTGTCAATGTCGTTTTGACTTGATGGGTTAAAGGGCGGTTAAGTTCACCAACGGTTTTAATTTCAGACAGGATTTGAGGGGTGGAGAGATTGTGTTCAAGCACAATGGAGTTGCGTCCTTGTTGCTTCTGAATGTAGCCATCCATTTCCAGTAATGAAAGGGCTTTGCGAATCGTATCTTTCGAAAAACCATAGTGTTGCATGAGTTCACTTTCACTCGGTAATTCTTGCTTTGGTGCTAAAACACCATGATTAATTTGGTTTTTTATATCATTGTAAACTTTTCGGTATTTACTCATTGTTTCTTTAATTCCCTTTTCTGATACGGAATAGCATAACACAAATTAGCTTACTTATACGGATAAATTTGATAATTATCACAATATTTCGGAAACGTTGTAACTCTTACGTAAATGTTGTTGCATAAATATGAGTTTCGTTTAGAATCGGCAGACACTTTGCTTCTGAAAGGAGAGACTATGTTTACACGTTCAAGTGGTGTTTTAATGCACATTACTTCGCTTCCAAACGCATTTGGTATTGGGAGCTTTGGTCAATCTGCGTATGATTTCGTGGATTTTTTGGTGGAAAGCAAACAAACTTATTGGCAAATCCTTCCGCTGACCACAACGAGTTATGGCGATTCTCCGTATCAATCATTCTCAGCGATTGCCGGTAATACACACTTTATTGATTTTGATTTATTGGCCCACGCGGGATTATTAAACACATCAGACTATGCTTCCGTAAATTTTGGAGAGGATCCGACTAAAGTGGATTATGAATGCATTTTTCATGCACACCGTCCTATTCTTGAAATTGCCGTCAAAAATTTCCTAACCAAAGACGCTTTTCGCTCAGACTTTCAAAACTTTGAAAAAAATAACCGCACTTGGTTAGATGACTATGCCGAGTTTATGGCATTTAAAGAATATTTTAGTAATAAAGCGCTACAAAAATGGGAAGATAAACAGCTCATTGCTCGCCAACCAAAAGCACTTGAGAAATACCGAACCATGCTGAAAGAAAAAATTCAGTATTTTAAGGTTACGCAATATTTCTTCTTTCAACAATGGAAGGCATTAAAAGCCTATGCCAATAGGAAAGGGATTCAGATTATTGGTGATATGCCGATTTATGTCGCTGCAGATAGTGTTGAAGTCTGGACCAAACCGGAATTATTCCAATTAGATGCAGAGCGGAATCCTCGTTTTGTTGCCGGCGTGCCGGCAGATCAATTTAGTGCAACGGGGCAACTGTGGGGCAATCCGCTTTATGATTGGGAGGCGCACAAAAAACAACATTATGCTTGGTGGATTCATCGTATCGAAGAAAGCTTTAAGATTTATGATGTTCTTCGTATTGACCATTTCAAGGGCTTCTCCGATTATTGGCAAGTGGATGGCAAAGCGGACATTGCCAAATATGGTTGCTGGCAACCCGGTCCGGGATATGATTTATTTAAGGCAATTAAAGCGCAGTTAGGTGATTTGCCAATTATTGCTGAAGATTTGGGGAATATTGATGATAAAGCCCGGAAATTACTGGCAGATTGCAATTATCCCGGCATGAAGATTTTGCAGTTTGGCTTTGAAGATGTGAGCGGTGAAAGTTTAGATAGTCCGCATTATTGTATTCCTCACAGCATTGTTTATACCGGGACACATGATAATGATGTGACGCAAGGATGGTATAACGGCTTAACGCCAGAGCAACAGCAATATATCAACAGTTATACACATCGCCGTCATGATGAATCAATTTGCCAAGCAATGATTCGCCAGCTTTTTGCCACGGTTAGTCATATTGCCATCGCCACAATGCAGGATATTTTAGCGTTACCGGCTAGCTCAAGAATGAATACGCCTTCAACAATTGGTGGAAATTGGGAATGGCGTATGCAACCAAGCGATTTAACGCAAGCGAAAAAAGACTTTTTAAGACAGGTGACAACATTATATCACCGTGCAAATAAGGGAGAAGACATGATGAAATTGAGTACCTATGTGAAAAATGAGACAAATAAATCATTAGAACAGCTCAGCGATAAAGAAATTTATATTCAGTTGCTAAACTACATTAAACATCTTGCCGCAGATAAAACTAAAAATAATGGAAAACGGAAAGTTTATTACATTTCTGCAGAGTTTTTGATAGGTAAATTACTTTCTAATAACTTAATTAATCTTGGAATTTATCAAGAAATTAAAGATGAGCTGGCACAGGCAGGAAAATCATTAAGTCATATTGAGGATATTGAACCGGAACCCTCTTTGGGGAATGGGGGGCTAGGTCGCTTAGCGTCTTGTTTTGTTGATTCAATGGCTACACTTGGCCTAAATGCAGAAGGGGTAGGATTAAACTATCATTGCGGTTTATTTAAGCAGGTCTTCAAGAAAAATGAACAATATGCGGAACCTAACCATTGGATTGAAGAGAATTCTTGGTTAATTCCCACCGATATTCATTATGAAGTGCCGTTTAAAAAATTTACGTTAACCTCAAAATTAGATCGCATTGATATTTTAGGTTACAAGAAAGAAAGTAAAAATTACCTTAATTTATTTGATATTCAATCAGTGAATTATCATTTGATTAAAAAAGGCATTGAATTTGATAAAACCGATATTCAAGAGAACTTGACCTTATTTCTTTATCCGGATGACTCAGATAAAAATGGAGAATTATTACGTATTTATCAGCAATATTTTATGGTATCCAATGCGGTACAATTACTTATTGATGAAGCCATTGCGCGTGGCAGTAATTTGCATGATTTGGCTGACTATGCTTACGTGCAAATCAATGATACTCACCCTTCCATGGTCATTCCTGAATTAATTCGCTTACTAACAGAAAAACATCAGATCAAATTTGATGATGCGGTAGAGATTGTACGTAATATGGTGGGCTATACTAATCATACGATTCTTGCTGAAGCATTAGAAAAATGGCCTTTAGCCTATTTAGAAGAAGTTGTTCCACATTTGGTTAACATTATCAAAAAACTAGATAAATTAGTCAAGAAAGCATATAACGATAGCGCAGTACACATTATTGATGAGCAAAAACGTGTGCATATGGCGCATATGGATATTCATTTCTCAAATTCCGTTAATGGTGTTGCTGCATTACATACGGAGATTTTGAAAAATTCTGAACTGAAAGCCTTCTATGCGTTATATCCTGAAAAATTCAATAATAAGACAAATGGCATTACCTTCCGCCGTTGGTTAGAGTTTTCTAACCAACCATTAGCGGCGTATATTAAAGAGTTAATTGGCGATGATTATTTACATGATGCAACGAAATTAGAAAAATTGCTTGCGTTTAAGGATGATAAAAAAGTACACCAAAAATTAGCTGAAATTAAATTTCAGAATAAATTAGCGCTAAAAACCTATTTAAAAGAAAATAAAGGGATTGAATTGGATGAGAATTCGATTATCGATACGCAAATTAAGCGTTTCCATGAATATAAACGCCAACAAATGAATGCCCTTTATGTAATTCATAAATACCTTGAAATCAAAGCAGGTAAACTGCCAAAACGGAAAATTACCGTGATTTTCGGTGGGAAAGCTGCACCTGCTTATGTGATTGCGCAAGATATTATTCATTTAATTCTTTGCTTGTCTGAGTTAATCAATAATGATCCGGACGTGAATCAGTATTTAAACGTGTATTTAGTGGAAAACTATAATGTTAGCGTGGCGGAAAAATTGATTCCGGCAACAGATATTTCAGAACAAATATCCCTTGCTTCAAAAGAAGCATCCGGTACCGGCAATATGAAGTTTATGCTGAATGGTGCATTAACTTTAGGCACCATGGATGGTGCAAATGTTGAAATCGCAGAATTAGCCGGCGCAGAAAATATTTATACCTTTGGTAAGGATGCCGAAAGCATTATCAAGCTGTATGAAACTGCCGGTTATGTGTCGAAAGATTACTATGAAAAGGATAAATATATTAAAAGAGCGGTCGATTTTATCCTTGATTCTACGCTAGTGAAACTGGGTAATAAAACGCGTTTAAAACGTCTGCATGATGAATTGCTTAATAAAGACTGGTTTATGACCTTGATTGATTTTGATGCGTATGTGAAAGCAAAAGAACACATTTTAGCGGATTATGAAGATCAAGATAGCTGGAATAGAAAAGTGATTCATAATATTGCGAAAGCGGGATTTTTCTCATCTGACCGTACCATTGCACAATATAACGCTGATATTTGGCATTGTGAGGATTAAAGGGGAGAATCTATGAAACTGCTCACCCTAAATACACACGCTTGGTTAGAAGATAACCAAGCGGAAAAAATGGATGTTATTGCCGAGACTATTGTTGAAAAAGGTTATGACATTATCGCTTTGCAAGAAGTGAATCAATTAATGTCATCCCCAGTGATTTCTCAAGCATTGAAGCAAGATAATTACGGTGTGGTGTTATTGAATAAAATTAATCCGCGAGTGAGACAAAAATATTCACTGTTTTGGAGCAATTCGCATATTGGCTATGACAAATATGATGAGGGTATCGCATTCTTAACCAAATTGCCGGTTTATGAGGTAGATGCCTTTTATTGTAGCCAACATCAATGTGCCGACTCTATTCTTTCCCGTAAAATTCTGGGGTTAACAGTAGAGTATCAAGGGCAGCTTGTGGATTGTTATTCCTGCCATATCAACTTACCAAATTGCGAGGGGGAAGATCAATTGGACAATATTCGTACCATTGTGGAACGCAATCAAAGCCAAAATCTTAAAATTCTGATGGGTGATTTTAATACAGATGCTATAAGCGATCCTGTCTCATATCAGAAAATTAAATGTTTAGGTTTGCTTGATACATTTGATATAGCAGAACAGAAAGACAGCGGAATTACCGTTGAGAAAGCCATTGATGGTTGGAATGGCCACAGCGAAGAAAAGCGCTTAGATTACATTTTTTTAAACCAACCGAAACAGGTTTTATCAAGTCAGGTGATTTTTAATGGTAAAAATAAACCGGTCGTTTCCGATCATTTCGGTTTAGACGTTGAGCTCATTTTGTAGGAGAACACATATGAAAAAATTGCTCAGTTTTGAATTTTGGCAAAAATTTGGCAAATGTCTGATGGTCGTGATTGCCGTAATGCCTGCTGCAGGTTTAATGGTGAGTATCGGTAACTCATTACCATTAATGAGTGATGCTGAATGGCTGGCTCGCATTGGTCATATCATTGCGCAAATTGGTTGGGGGATTATTGGTAACTTACATCTCTTATTTGCTTTGGCGATTGGTGGTAGCTGGGCAAATGAACGTGCGGGTGGTGCATTTGCCGCAGGTCTTGCCTTTATTCTCATTAACTTAATTACGGGAAATTTTTTCGGCGTAAAAGTTGAAATGTTAACCGACCCAACGGCGCATGTGAGCACGCTATTTGCAGGTGATATTCCGGTGGCACATTATTTTGTGAATATTCTTGGACAACCTGCATTAAACATGGGCGTTTTTGTGGGAATCATTGCGGGCTTTGTAGGCGCAACAACCTTTAACAGTTACTACAACTTCCGTAAATTACCAGAGGTGTTGACCTTTTTTAATGGTAAACGCTTTGTTCCTTTCGTTGTCATTTATCGTTCCGTATTCGTTGCGATTATTTTGGCGTTATTCTGGCCTTTAGTACAAACCGGTATAAACCATTTTGGGGAGTGGATTGCGAATTCACAAAGTTCTGCGCCGATCTTAGCCCCATTTGTTTACGGCACATTAGAACGTCTTTTGTTACCATTTGGGCTACATCATATGCTTACCATTCCTATGAACTACACGTCATTGGGCGGTACCTATGAATTTTTAACCGGAGTACAACAAGGTAAGCAAGTCTTTGGACAAGATCCTTTATGGCTCGCTTGGATCAGTGATTTAATTAACCTGAAAGATTCCGGTGATTTAGCGCAATATAATGAACTTCTCAATCATGTTACCCCGGCGCGTTTTAAAGTGGGTCAAATGATTGGGTCAAGTGGTATTCTCATGGGGATTACGTTAGCGATGTATCTCAATGTTGATCCAGATAAGAAAACCATCTATAAAGGGATTTTCCTTTCTTCTGCCCTTGCGGTGTTTTTAACCGGTGTTACTGAGCCTATCGAATATATGTTTATGTTCGTTGCATTACCGCTTTACCTTGTTTATGCCGTTGTGCAAGGTTGTGCCTTTGCCATGGCAGACATTGTGAATTTACGGGTTCATGCGTTTGGGAATATTGAATTTTTAACCCGTACGCCAATGGCGATTAAAGCGGGTATTGGCATGGATCTGGTTAATTTCATTTGGGTTTCCGGTCTTTTTGCTGTGTTGTCATTTATCATCGCAAATTTCATGATTAAGAAATTCAATCTAGCCACAGCAGGTCGTAACGGCAACTACGATGCGAAAGGTACTGACGAATCGCCTGCTGCTGAGGAGAAAAAAGTCGCAAATGCCAGTGCGCAAGTGGTGCAAATCATCAATCTTCTCGGTGGACGCAACAATATTGCTGAGGTGGATGCCTGTATGACACGTTTACGTATCACCGTGCATAATCCTGATTTAGTCGGAGATGAGGCGAGTTGGAAACAAGCCGGTGCAATGGGCTTTATTGTAAAAGGTTCAGGTATTCAAGCCATTTACGGGCCTAAAGCCGATGTCTTAAAATCAGATATTCAAGATCTACTGGCTTCAGGTGCTGATATACCTAAATCGTAATGAGGCCCTTTATGATCAAAAAGTGCGGTGAATTTTAGGGGCAAATTAGCTAATGTATTAGAACGTTGTAGATAAGCCTCAGAACACCTCAACTGATTAAGATCACTTTATTAGAAATATTAGAAATATTAGAAATATTAGAAAGTAAAGAAAGCACAAAACATTAGCATTTTGTGCTTTCTATTTTTAAATATGGAGATATTTTTTAAAGAATAGGTGTTTAACCGCCTGCTAATTTTACCTTATAACCCTTTTGTTCCAGTAACTGTTTCAGTAAATCACGTTTTTCCCCTTGAATTTCAATGGTGTGATTTTTTACAGCACCTCCGCAACCACAACGTTTTTTTAACTCTGCCGCAAGCAATTTTAATTCGGTTTCAACAAGCTCCAATCCGGTGATGATACTGACACCATTGCCTTTGCGTCCGCTTTTTTGCAACTGGATACGTACAATGCCATCCCCTTGGGGAATTTGCGCTTGTGGTTTATCAGCTTTAATCCGTCCGCTCTCGGTAGAATAAACTAAATGATTCGTCATAATAATTTACGCAATGGAAGCGTTAATCGCATTTAAAACGTCAACCGGATTTTCAGCTTGTGTAATTGGGCGACCAATCACTAAATAATCTGCACCGGAGCGAATTGCTGCTGCCGGTGTCATGACACGACGTTGATCGCCAAAATCTGTGCCGATAGGGCGAATTCCCGGGGTGACTAATTTAAAATCCGGTCCACAGGTACTACGTAAAATTTCAACCTCTTGTGGGGAGCATACCACACCATCTAATCCGGCACGTTGTGTTAAATGTGCCAAACGGATAACGTGTTCCATTGGCGAGGAATTAATGCCGATTTGTAATAAATCCAAGTCTTCCATGCTGGTTAACACGGTTACCCCAATCAGTAAAGGTGCCTCTTTACCGTAAGGTTCAAGGATTTTTTTCGCTTCATCCATCATGCGCAAACCTCCGCTGGCGTGTAAGTCCACCATCCAAACACCTAAATCAGCGGCAGAACGAACTGCTCTTGCCACTGTATTTGGAATGTCATGGAATTTTAAATCCAGAAAAACATCAAAGTGGCGACTATGTAGTTGTTTTACAAATCCGGTACCAAGGGTTGTAAACATTTCTTTTCCGACTTTTAAGCGGCAGGTTTGTGGGTCAAGCTGATCAACCAATGCCAATGCGTCGGCTTCTTTTTCGTAATCTAATGCAATGATGACTTTATTCGTCATAGTTTTCTCCTTATAAACACGCTGGTTAGCATTTAATTATGCTCAATTGAGCTAACCGGTTTAATCGTTTCCCATTGGCGGCAAGAAGGACAACACCAAATTAATTTGTGTGTTTGATAACCGCAATTACTGCAACGATAACCAAACGTTTGTTTAATTCGTTCTCCTACCATTTTATGTAACAAGATCAAGCTGTCTTTTCCTCGGCCTTTTTCTGCGTCATCAATTTGATATTGAATAAACCGGTGAAAAATAGGAGTTGCCGGATTTTGCTGTAATTGTTGGTAAAGTTTGAGTTGTGCAGCGGCGCGACCATCTTTTTCTTCAATTAAGTCTGCTAACATTAATGCAACGGCACTGTTATTCTTTTCACGGCTTGCCTTAATGAGAAATAATTCAAAATTATCCCATTGATTGAGTTGTTGATAACAGAATTTTAAACGGTGCAAGACTTCACCAATATAGTCAGGATTTTGCATTAAAATATTTTCTAAAAAATGCACCGCACTTTGGTAATCTTTCTGTTTAATGGATAATTCTGCCAGCATCATAGAGGCGCGTACGCAAGTTGGAGAAACGGCGAGGGCTTGTAACAAAATTTGTTTTGGATCTTCTTTACTTTCGTCAGGGAGATTTTTGACATACTCACAATAATAATGCGCTAATTCAATTTGATGGCTATTGGGTGATATTTTGGCTAATTTTTCCGCAACATTAATGGCTTTTTTCCATTCTTTTGTTTTCTGATAGATAAGCGCAAGCTGTTGTAGTGCGCCTTCAGCAAACTCCGGTTCATCTACCATTAAAATATAAAGGTGTTCGGCGCGGTCAAAAAAACCTACTGCCATAAAATCTCGGGCTAATTGCTGTTTAGCTAATAACTTTTGTTCGAATGTGTAATGAGGACTGCTATCGAGGGCTTGATGGATACGTAATGCGCGATCCACTTCACCTCGAGAACGAAATAAATTACCTAAGGTAAGTTCAGCTTCAAATTGTGAATTGCTGTCAATTTCATTTTCATTTTCCTGCTTTTGTAGCATATCTAAAAATAAATCAACAGCTTTTTCAGTTTGATTGGCTAAAAGAAAATTAACCCCAGCAACGTAATCACGGGAGAGTTTATTACTGATATCTTCCTGATCTTTTTTGGCGCTACGATGCCCCATATACCAACCATACGCGGCAGCTATTGGTAGAAGAAGGAAGAGTAGTTCAAGCATTATTGAGGAGCCTTATCTCTGCTAGTCGTTAATTCATTGATTTGTTGAGTTTGGCGTTTTATTTGACGATTTAATGCAATATTTTTTAATTTTAACTTAAGGTAGAAAACCCCTGTGATAAACCAACCAAGGATAAGCCCTAAGCCAAATAAAATAGCTACTAAGGTAGAAAGTTGGAATTGGCTTTGTGCAAAAATGTAATTAAAGGTAATTACTTGATCATTATTTGCTCCCACGGTAACAGCAACTAAGATGATAGCCAAGATAATGATTAATCCCAAAATATATTTAATCATTTGGTTTCTCCTTAAAATAAAGTTGTTGCTCATTATGCCAAAAATGAGCATAAAAAACGACACTTAAAAGTGTCGTTAATGAAAGTTAGTGAAATAAATTATGCATAAACGTCAACGCGTTTTCTTAGCTCTTTGCCCGCTTTAAAATAGGGTACGCACTTCGCTTCTAAATGAACCTGTTCTCCCGTTTTAGGATTTCGCCCAAGTCTAGGTTGGCGACAGTGTAAAGAAAAGCTACCAAATCCTCGCACTTCAATACGTTCGCCATTTTCTAATACGCATGACATTTGCTCTAAAATGGCTTTGACGGCTTCTTCGATATGTTTCAGGGAAAGGCTATTATTTTTTTGCATTAAAAGCCCAATAAGCTCTGACTTTGTCATACCATTCTCCTAACTTTTATGAACCGGCATATTGCTATGCCGGTTTATTAATGAAGTGAATTATTCACCTTTAGCCGCTTTGAAAGCTTCAGCCATGGCATTTGGAATAGCAACTTCTTCTTGCTTATTCACGTTTGCTACAGCGGCCGCTTCTTCAGCTTGATCTTTCGCACGTACAGACAAGTGAACAATACGTGATTTACGATCTACACCGGTGTATTTCGCTTCAACAACATCGCCTACAGCAACTTCATGAGTTAAATCAGCTGCGCGAATGTAACCTTCAACACCGCCGTCTAATTCAACTTTAGCGCCTTTTGCATCAGCTTCAACTACTTTTGCATTTAATACAGCACCTTTTTTGTTGATAGCAACGAAGTTATTGAATGGATCTTCTTCAAGTTGTTTGATACCTAAAGAAATACGCTCTTTCACTGCATCGACTTGTAATACAACTGCGGCAACTTCATCACCTTTTTTGTAGTTACGAACCGCTTCTTCACCTTGAACATTCCAAGAAATATCAGACAAGTGAACTAAACCGTCGATACCGCCTTCTAAACCGATGAAGATACCAAAGTCAGTGATAGATTTGATTTTACCAACAACTTTGTCACCTTTGTTGTGAGTTTCCGCGAATTGAGTCCATGGATTTGGTTTACATTGTTTTAAACCTAAAGAAATACGACGACGTTCTTCATCAATTTCTAATACCATTACTTCAACAACATCACCTAAGCTAACCACTTTAGATGGGTGAATATTTTTGTTAGTCCAATCCATTTCAGAAACGTGAACTAAACCTTCAACACCGTCTAAAATTTCAACGAAACAACCGTAGTCAGTTAAGTTAGTGACTTTACCGGTTAATTTGCTGTTTACTGGATGATTTTCAGCGATTGCAGCCCAAGGGTCTTGACCTAATTGTTTTAAGCCTAAAGAAACACGGGTACGATCTTTGTCGAATTTCAATACTTTAACGGTGATTTCATCACCAACATTAACGATTTCGCTTGGGTGTTTAACACGTTTCCAAGCCATATCGGTAATATGTAATAAACCGTCAACACCGCCTAAATCAACGAATGCGCCGTAGTCAGTTAAGTTCTTAACAGTACCTTTAACTTCAGCACCTTCAGACAAGTTCGCTAATACTTCTTCACGATCTTGGCTGCTTTCAGATTCGATTACTGCACGACGGGAAACAACAACGTTGTTACGTTTTTGATCAAGTTTGATTACTTTGAATTCTAATTCTTTACCAAGTAAGTGATCTGCATCACGAACAGGGCGGGTATCCACTAATGAACCTGGTAAGAATGCGCGAACACCGTTTAACTCAACTGTGAAGCCGCCTTTCACTTTACCGTTAACTAAACCAAGTACAGTTGCTTGTTCGTCGTAAGCTTTTTCCAATACAATCCAAGCTTCGTTGCGTTTTGCATCAGCACGGGAAGCAACAGTTTCACCGAAGCCATCATCCACCGCTTTAAGCACAACATCAACAACATCACCAACTTGAACTTCCAATTCACCTTGTGCATTTAAAAATTCTTCGGAAGGAATTGCAGACTCGGATTTAGAACCGGTATCTACAAGGACGAAGCCTTTTTGGATAGCAACGATGGTACCTTTAACAACTGCACCTTGACGGGTTTCAAGGTCTTTTAATGATTCTTCAAAAAGTTGAGCAAAAGATTCTGTCATAATTAATCTTCAATTTAAGTAAATAACGTCCACTTCTAATCCATAAAAAGTGGGGCTGATAATAAAGTCTATCCATCCTTGAATAAACCATAAAAATTTAAGCTTTAATATCAATACGTTGCTGAATATAGCTTAAGGCTTGATAAATCACTTCATCGATACTCAATGTCGTGCTGTCAAGTAAAAACGCATCATCAGCAGGTTTTAAAGGAGCAACTGCTCGATTTCTATCGCGCAAATCACGCTCTTTTATCTCGGCTAAAATCTGTGCAAAGTTACCATTAATCCCCTTATTTTGCAACTGGTTATAACGTCTTTTTGCACGTTCTTCCGCACTCGCATCTAAAAATAATTTCACTTGCGCATCAGGAAATACCACCGTTCCCATATCGCGACCATCGGCAATTAAACCGTCATTTTTCGCAAAATCCTGCTGAAGTTGTAGTAATGCAGCACGAACTTGCGGGAAAACTGCCACTTTTGATGCGGCATCTGCCACTTCTTGCGTACGAATTAAATGGCTGACATCCATGCCACCTAATAATACATTCACCTCACCATTTTTCGGTACAAACTGAATATCCAAATGACGGGCAAGATCTGCCAATTCGGTTTCATTGGTTAAATCAGCATGGCGTTTTAACGCGGCCAATGCCGTCACACGATAAATTGCGCCGGAATCTAGCAACGCAAAACCTAGTTTTTCTGCCAATGCGTAACATAAAGTGCCTTTACCGGCGCCGCTTGGTCCGTCAACCGTAATAATTTTATTCATGATTTTTCTCTGTCAAAAGGGATTGAATCTCAACCGTCATCTTGTCAAACATGTCATAACGTTTGCGATACATAGAACGTTTTTTACTTTGAATTTCTTCTAAAGGACGACGCTCAAGTGCGGTCGGAATTTGCCAATAATTTTCTGCCAACGCGCCCTCATTTTCCTGCCAAAATTCATCGTAGTTAAACAATAATTTTGCCGAATCATTCCAACGATATTTTGCCTGACGTTTATGCGGAATGCCTTCCAAACGACAATTCAACGTCTCCGCAAAAACTTTAAAGACATTCACCAACATAAACATCGGGCGAACACCATGCAGCAATTTGGTCGCCTGACGCACTAAATCTTGCGCCTCATCGCCTTTTGGTCCTTGAATTGAGGCGATCAATAAACGGTTATCCGCTAAAAACGTAAAGCTGGCAGAATAAATCGTACGTTGATTAGCATCGGTTAAAGCGATAGCAAAAAAGCCTTCATAAGGATCGATATGGTTGAGCGTTAAATTTAACGCCAATTCATCTGTTAACTGTGTCAACAGTATCGGCTGTTGTGAAATTAATGTCTCGCATAACGCCACACCAAAGTGTTTTTCCGCCATGGCAAAATTGGTCTTAATAGCGTCTAAACGCTGTGTCACATTAAAGTGTTTATCACAGTACTGGCTTAATAGCGTATTTACACGATAAGGATACTGAGCAAAAACCGGCTGCCACAATGGATTTTCATGAATAAAATCGACTAACGCCTGGCATTGCGCTGCAAAAACCAAACGGCGCACCCGATAACGTAGCCATTCCCGCAATAATTTTAATTTGCGTTTTTCTACGGGAAACATTTCATGAAATGTTGGAAAATGGAATTTTGCCACAACAAACCTCAAAAATAGGAATCTGAATAATTGAAGAAATTGTATCAAAGAAGACGAAATAGTTTAACCGCCAATAAGCATAATTGCTATCCGCTTAGATTGTAGTATAAGTGCGGTGAAAATTTGCATTAAATTACATAGATTGTATTTTTTCTAACCTATCAAACATTTTTTTGAAAAAAACACTTGATCCTCAAGATCGAATCTCTATAATACGCCTCCGCACCGCAAGGGTAGCAAATAAAAAGAAAAATTCTTGAAAATTTTTCTTGACGATAAAATAACGAGAAGTTAGAATTATCAACCTTGCTTAGTGCAAATGTTCTTTAACAATCAATCAGACAAACTGTGTGGGCACTTGAAGATTCGTTTTTATCATTAAAGAATTTTAAAATTG
>NZ_CABFLM010000051.1 GCF_901873365.1 uncultured Aggregatibacter sp. | reverse complement strand
CAATTTTAAAATTCTTTAATGATAAAAACGAATCTTCAAGTGCCCACACAGTTTGTCTGATTGATTGTTAAAGAACAAAAAACGACGCGCTGCTTAATGCTTTACAACGGCGCGTCGTTGTGGTGGCGTATTATAGGCATTTTTTATATCCACGCAACCCCTTTTTAGCTTTTTTTTCATTTTTTGTTTTGATTGAAGATAATTTAATCAAATTAACAACATTCTTTACCTCAGCGATCCTTAGTATCCAACCTGTTCTTAAAGACGAAACCTATTGATTTCATTATTATGAACACGCTTTTTAAGAGTTGCTTTCTATAACAAGTGCGGTTATATTTTTTAACGATTTCTGCTATGAATAAAACATAGCTTTCTTAACGATTCAACTCGTTTCCCATCCTCCAATTAAAGGAATACATAAGGAATACATTATGACTAACCAGTTAGATTCTCTTCGCGAACTTACCGTTGTTGTTGCCGATACCGGTGACATTGATGCCATTCGTCAATATAAACCTGAAGATGCCACAACGAATCCGTCCTTGATTTTGAGTGCGGCAGCGTTACCTCAGTATGCGCCATTGATTGATGAAGCAATTGCTTATGGTAAACAACAAAGTCAGGACAAAGCACAGCAACTTGTTGATGCAGAAGATAAATTGGCAGTTAACATTGGTTTGGAAATCTTAAAATTAGTTCCTGGTCGTGTTTCTACTGAAGTGGATGCGCGTCTTTCTTATGACACCGATGCAACAGTGGCGAAAGCGAGAAAACTGATTGCGTTGTATGAAGCGGCAGGCATTAATAAAAATCGTATTTTGATTAAAATCGCCTCTACATGGCAAGGTATCCGTGCTGCGGAAATCTTAGAAAAAGAAGGTATCAACTGTAACCTGACATTATTATTCTCCGAAGCGCAAGCACGTGCTTGTGCAGAAGCGGGCGTTTATTTGATCTCGCCATTTGTGGGCCGCATTTTAGACTGGTACAAAGCCAACACCGATAAAAAAGAATACGCACCGGCAGAAGATCCGGGCGTGATTTCTGTGACCAAAATTTACAATTACTACAAACAATATGGCTACAAAACGGTAGTGATGGGCGCAAGTTTCCGTAATGTAGGCGAAATCATTGAATTAGCCGGCTGTGACCGTTTAACTATTGCTCCGCCGTTGTTAAAAACCTTACATGAAACCCCAAACGCGGTAGTGAGAAAACTGGGTTTCCAAGGCGAAGTACAAGCCAAACCGCAACCATTAACCGAAGCGGAATTCTATTGGCAGCATAACAGCGATGCGATGGCAGTGGAAAAACTGGCCGAGGGTATTCGTAAATTTGCCGTTGACCAAGGCAAATTAGAAGAGATGTTACTGTCTAAATGGTAATGGTTTATTAGTTATGTATTAAGCAAAAGTGCGGTGGAAATTTTCTGTGTTTAAAAACGCCGAAAAATCTGACCGCACTTTTTTATGAGCACACCCTATTTTGTCAATTTATCTCAATCAGGAGGCACAATGTCAACTCGTCAACAACTCGCCAATGCCATTCGTTTTTTAAGTATGGACTCGGTGCAAAAAGCCAAATCCGGTCACCCGGGCGCACCGATGGGCATGGCGGATATCGCAGAAGTATTATGGCGTGATTTTTTACATCACAACCCAACCAACCCGCAATGGGCTAACCGTGACCGCTTCGTGCTATCTAACGGCCACGGTTCTATGCTGATTTACAGCTTGTTACATTTAAGCGGTTACGATGTATCTATTGAAGATTTAAAACAATTCCGTCAATTACATTCCAAAACTCCGGGACACCCTGAATTTGGTTACACACCAGGCGTTGAAACCACCACAGGCCCACTAGGTCAAGGCATCACCAACGCAGTCGGTATGGCGATTGCAGAGAAAACGTTAGCGGGTCAATTTAACCGTGACGGTCATAACATCGTAGATCATCACACCTATGTTTTCTTGGGCGATGGCTGTTTAATGGAAGGGATTTCCCACGAGGCTTGTTCTTTAGCAGGTACCTTGGGCTTAGGTAAATTAATTGCCTTCTACGATGACAATAACATTTCTATCGATGGCCATGTTGACGGTTGGTTTACCGATGATACACAAAAACGCTTTGAAGCTTACGGCTGGCAAGTGATTCCGGCAATCGACGGTCACAACCCGGCACAAATCATTGAGGCGATTAAACAAGCGCAAGCAGAAACCAACAAACCGACCTTAATTATTTGTAAAACTATTATCGGTTTCGGTTCTCCGAATAAATCCAACTCTCACGATTGCCACGGCGCGCCATTAGGTGATGAAGAAATCGCATTAACCCGTAAAGCTCTAAACTGGGATTACGCACCGTTTGAGATCCCAGCCGATATTTATGCACAATGGGATGCGAAAGCAAAAGGCGCAGAGTTAGAAAAAGCCTGGCATGAAAAATTCGCTGCTTATGCGAAAGCCTATCCGGAATTAGCCGCTGAATTTACCCGTCGCATGGAGAAAAAATTGCCGGCAGATTGGGCAAAAGAATCTCAAGCGTTCATTGACCATTTACAAGCGAACCCGGCAAGCATTGCAAGCCGCAAAGCCTCACAAAATGCTATTGAAGCTTATGCAAAAGTGTTACCGGAATTACTTGGTGGTTCTGCCGACTTGGCAAGCTCTAACTTGACCCTTTGGTCCGGCTCCAAACCAATCCGTGCAACTCAAAACGTAGATGGTAACTACCTCAACTACGGCGTACGCGAGTTCGGTATGGCGGCAATCATGAACGGTATCGCGCTTCATGGCGGTTTCATCCCTTATGGCGCAACGTTCCTCATGTTCATGGAATACGCTCACAACGCGATTCGCATGGCGGCATTAATGAAACAACGCAGCTTATTCGTGTTCACCCATGATTCCATTGGTTTAGGTGAAGACGGTCCAACCCACCAACCGGTTGAACAAACCTCCGCATTGCGTTTAATCCCGAACTTGAACACATGGCGCCCTTGCGACCAAGTAGAATCGGCGATTGCTTGGAAAGCGGCGATTGAAAGAACTGATGGCCCAAGCGCATTAATTTTCACCCGTCAAAACTTGGCACAAATGGACCGCACTTCTGAGCAATTAGCTAACGTAGCGCGCGGTGCTTATGTATTAAAAGACTGTGCCGGCACGCCGGATCTGATTTTCATTGCGACCGGTTCTGAAGTGGAATTGGCAGTGAAAGCCGCAGAACAATTAACCGCAGAAGGCAAAAAAATCCGTGTGGTTTCAATGCCAAGTACCAACGTGTTCGACAAACAAGACAAGGCTTATCGCGAAGCCGTATTGCCAAGTGCGGTAACTAAACGTGTGGCTGTTGAAGCGGGCATTGCCGATTTCTGGTACAAATACGTCGGTTTCAACGGTCGTATCGTTGGTATGAACAGTTTCGGTGAATCCGCACCAGCAGACCAATTGTTCAAACTCTTTGGTTTTACGGTGGATAATGTGGTCGCTAAAGCAAAAGAAATTCTTTAATTTCTGATCGCACTTTAAAACAACAGGCCGAACAGTAAAATCACTGTTCGGCTTTTTTCTGTTGTTTCTTGGCATTTTAAATCCATCATAGAAAGCACAAAGGCAGGTTACCCTGCCTTTTTTCTTATGTTCTAAAAAACCACTAATCAGATTTTTTCTGATTCTCTTTTGCCGCTTTCACAAAGCCTTCGAATAATGGATGCCCATCACGTGGCGTGGACGTGAATTCCGGGTGGAATTGGCAAGCAACAAACCAAGGGTGGTTCGGCACTTCAATGATTTCCACCAGTTTCTTATCGGCGGATAAACCAGTCACCTTTAAGCCTGCTTTTTCGATTTGCGGAAGCAAGACATTATTGACTTCGTAACGGTGACGATGGCGTTCTTCGATAGTTTCGGCGCCATATAATTTGCGTGCTAAACTGCCTTCAATTAAATGGCATTTTTGTGCGCCAAGACGCATGGTGCCGCCTAAATCGGATTCATCACTACGGACTTCTTTATTACCGTCAGCATCTTGCCATTCGGTAATTAACCCGACTACCGGTTGTTCACAAGTGCGGTCAAATTCGGAAGAGTTTGCCTGGCTCATGCCGGCAACATGACGGGCGAACTCAATGAGTGCCACTTGCATCCCTAAGCAAATACCTAAATAGGGAATGTTGTTTTCACGCGCATATTGGGCAGTCAGAATTTTGCCTTCGACACCGCGATAGCCGAAGCCGCCTGGCACTAAAATACCGTCTAAACCTTTTAAGATGTCAACGCCTTTGGTTTCCACGTCTTGTGAGTCGATGTATTTGATGTTGACGTTCAAGCGATTTTTCAAACCGGCGTGTTTTAACGCTTCGTTTACGGATTTATACGCATCCGGCAATTCGGTGTATTTACCCACCATACCGATAGTGACTTCGCCTGTCGGGTTGGCTTGTTGATACAACACTTGTTCCCATTCGGATAAATCGGCTTCCGGGCAAGTTAAGTGGAAGCGATTGCAAATGAAATCGTCCAATCCTTGAGATTTCAAGAGTGCCGGAATTTGGTAAATGGAAGACACATCCTTTAACGAAATCACCGCGCGTTCCGGCACGTTACAGAATAAAGCAATTTTAGCGCGTTCATTTGGTGGAATCATGCGGTCGGAACGGCAAATCAGCACGTCCGGTTGAATGCCGATGGACAACAATTCTTTCACGGAATGTTGTGTTGGTTTGGTTTTGACTTCGCCGGCGGTCGGAATATAAGGAACAAGCGTTAAGTGCATGAAAATCGTGCGTTCACGTCCCACTTGTACGGCAAGTTGGCGCAAGGCTTCCAAGAACGGGAGGGATTCAATATCGCCTACGGTGCCACCTACTTCTACGATGGCCACATCATGCCCCGCTGCGCCATCAATCACGCGCGCTTTAATTTCGTTGGTAATGTGTGGAATCACTTGAATGGTCGCGCCGAGATAGTCACCGCGACGCTCTTTGCGTAACACTTCGGAATAGATTTTACCGGTCGTGAAGTTGTTACGTTTGGTCATTTTGGTACGAATAAAACGTTCGTAGTGACCTAAATCTAAATCGGTTTCCGCGCCGTCTTGGGTCACGAAAACTTCACCGTGCTGAGTCGGGCTCATGGTGCCCGGATCGACGTTGATATAAGGGTCGAGTTTCATGATCGTGACGTTCAAGCCACGCGCTTCTAAGATTGCCGCAAGTGATGCCGCTGCAATGCCTTTACCAAGCGAAGAAACTACGCCGCCTGTGACGAAAATATAATTGGTAGCCATAAGAAACCTATTTGTTGCTATTGGGATGGATGGAAAATTAGGATAAATATAATCTATCAAGACGGGAGCGTAGTTTACAACAAAGGCAGAATGAACTCAATTGCCGAACGGAGAATTACAGGAAAAGTGCGGTCAAATAATACAATGTTTTTTATGTGTTTTTCATCGTTTCGTTACGAATAATCAGGCTTTTATAGTAGAATCCGAAATGCGTCTTTATTTTATTACTGAAGAGAAACGATTATGTTTTCACGCAAAGATATTCTTGTTTTAGGCATGATGATTTTCGCCCTGTTTTTAGGCGCAGGAAACATTATTTTTCCGCCGATGGAAGGCTACACGGCAGGGCAACATTGGGCAACAGCCGCCTTGGGATTTGTGCTCACCGGCGTATTAATGCCGTTTATCACGCTGGTTGTAGTGTCTGTGTTAGGTCGTGGCGAAGAACTCACCCGCGACCTTCCTAAATGGGCAGAGGTCTTATTTTTAGCCACGTTGTATTTGGTCATCGGTTCTACGTTTGCGATGCCACGCATTACCAACGTCGCATACGAAATGGCGTTTGTACCACTTGATATAGTGGCAGACACGTCAGTAAATCATCTGATTTTTGCGGTAGTCTTTAACATTATCGCCATGCTATTTATGCTGAAACCGAACACCATTATTTCCAGCGTGGGTAAATTTATGACCCCGGCCTTGTTGGTATTATTGGTGGTGGTGACCGTAACCGTCTTTATCTCTCCCTTGTCGGATATTGTCGCGCCAAGCAAAAGCTATGCGGACAGTTCAGCATTGACCACCGGTTTAATTAGCGGTTACCAAACCATGGATGTCTTGGCAGCGATTGCTTTCGGTGGCATTGTGGCTCGTGCGTTAAGTGCAAAAAATATCACTGAACCGCAAAAAATCATGCGTTACACCATATCCGCCGGCGGCATTTCAGTGGTTTTATTAGCCGCACTTTATTTCTCCCTTTTCTATCTTGGTGCGACCAGTGACCAAGTGGCGCAAGGCGTCAGCAACGGCGGTCAAATTTTTTCTCGTTATGTGAACGTGTTATTCGGTAAAGAAGGTTCTTGGATTATGTCCGGTATCATCTTCTTAGCAAGTTTAACCACCTTAGTAGGCGTGACCAGTGCTTGTGCTTACTATTTCGCTAAATTCTCCAACCGCTTGCCATATTCTTTCTGGGTGGTGGTGTTTACTGTCATGACGACCATCATTTCCGAAAACGGCTTAACGAAATTATTACAAGTGACGATTCCTGCATTGTTATTAATTTATCCGGTGGCAATCATGTTGGTAGTGTTGCAGTTCGTCCGTGCTAAATTACCATGCGTAAAATTAACCTATAACGCCACGATTGCGGTCACCGTGTGTTTTAGTTTGTGCGACAGCTTAAATAACGTAGGATTATTGTCTGACGGCGTGAAACAATTCCTTGGCAATTTCCCATTATATGATAATGGTTTGGCGTGGTTAGTGCCGGCGTTAGTCGTGATGTTCTTAACCATGTTGGTTAGCAAAAAACGTGCTACGTAATGCTTTTTTCAGCAAGCGTAAATAAAGAAAAAACAGGCAAAAAATGACTCACCATCGAATCAAGTTCGATTGTTGCCCCAATGGAGCCATTAATAAAGCCAACGTTCAAAATCCGTTGGATTTTGTGACCGCACTTTTTTTAACAAATAAAAGAACTTTTAGGCTAAAAATAGGTCATATTAACCGTGAAATGATAGAATTCAATCGTCCAAACCGATTGAAATTCTGATGAATTATGTTATAACTGAGCTTAATCAAGCTTGGTGATGTAAGTAAGAAGGAAGATGATGGATAAAGAAACTCAAACCATGATGTTAGTTCCCCAAGGAAGCTTAGAAGCCTATATTCGCGCAGCGAACGAATACCCGATGTTAACGGCGGAAGAGGAAAAGGAACTCGCGGAACGTTTGTATTACCACGAAGATATTGAAGCGGCAAAAAAACTCGTGTTATCTCACTTGCGCTTCGTTATCCATGTTGCCCGTGGCTATTCCGGTTATGGCTTGCCACAAGCGGATTTAATTCAAGAAGGCAATATCGGTTTAATGAAAGCGGTTAAGCGTTTTAACCCGGAGGTCGGTGTTCGCTTAGTGTCTTTTGCGGTGCATTGGATCAAAGCGGAAATTCACGAATACGTTTTACGTAACTGGCGTATTGTGAAAGTCGCAACGACCAAAGCGCAACGTAAGTTGTTCTTTAATCTACGTAAAACAAAACAGCGCTTAGGTTGGTTTAATGAAAACGAAGTGGATATGGTAGCCAATGAGCTAGGCGTTTCTCCGCAAGATGTGGTGGAAATGGAATCGCGCATGACCGGGGCGGATGTCACCTTTGATTTACCAACCGATGATCATGATGAAGAAACCTATGCACCGGCATTATACTTGGAAGATAAAAGCTCCAATTTTGCAGCGGAATTAGAAAATGAAAATTACGAAGCACAAGCTACCGACCGACTTGCTGTCGCTTTGGATAACTTGGATGCTCGTAGTCAAGACATTATCAAAGCACGTTGGTTGGATGAAACCAAAGCGACGTTGCAAGATTTGGCAGCAAAATACAATATTTCTGCCGAACGTGTTCGTCAGCTCGAAACCAACGCACTGAAAAAATTAAAAACTGCAATAAGTGTCTAATTTACCGATATCAAAAAACCGACAGCCATGTCGGTTTTTTTATTGGATTCTCAATGAAAATATCGCAGAAATTACTCACAATCGAATTGAGCTCGGTTATTTGCTTTAATGGCGCCTTTGACAAAACCAACGCTCAAAATCCGTTGGATTTTGTGACCGCACTTTACGATGAAAATGACCGATTTATTTGAAAATCAATAACATCACCCTTTCACCATTTTCTTTAGCTGATACAAATACGCCAATGCCTGTTTTGGACTTAATTCATCCGGATCTAATTCTTGCAACATATTCAATAACATCTCCTTATTTTCATCTTCTGCCTGATCAAATGCTAATTCACCTTGGCGTTGATTTAATAAACGAAGATCCTGAATCTGTTGGTTGGCGTTTTGCTGTGACAGTTTTTCTAATTGCACCAGTTTTTGTTTGGCAAGCTTGATGACTTGTTGTGGTACACCTGCCAAGGCAGCGACCGCAAGACCGTAACTTTTACTGGCAGCACCTTTTTGTACAGCGTGCATGAAAGCGATAGTGTCATTATGCTCAATGGCGTCTAAATGAATATTGCCGATGCCTTGCACCTGTTCCGGCAGCACGGTGAGCTCAAAATAGTGGGTGGCGAATAAGGTTAAAGAACGGATTTTCTTCGCTAACCATTCGGCGCAAGCCCAAGCGAGGGACAAACCGTCATAAGTGGAGGTTCCACGGCCGATTTCATCAATTAACACCAAACTTTTGTCCGTCGCTTGATGCAGAATATTCGCCATTTCCGTCATTTCCACCATGAAGGTTGAGCGCCCTGAAGCAAGATCATCAGACGCACCGATACGGGTAAAAATACGATCAACAGGGCCAATTATCGCACTGTCTGCCGGCACAAAACTGCCCATGTACGCCATTAAGGTAATCAGCGCCGTTTGGCGCATATAGGTACTTTTACCGCCCATATTCGGGCCGGTGATAATGAGAAAATGTTGCTGTTCAGTAAGTTCTGTAGGGTTGGCAATAAACGGTTCCTTCAATACTTGCTCCACCACAGGGTGACGGCCGTTTTGAATATGAATGCCCGTTTGTGTCGAGAAGGTCGGTGCCACATAATTCAGGCTTTCCGCCCGTTCCGCCAAATTGGTGAGCACATCCAATTCGGCTAATGTCAAACCGGCGAGTTGTAAGTCACCCAAGTGCGGTAATAATTGGTCGAAAATTTCATCGTATAGCTGCTTTTCCAACGCCAAAGAAGCGCCTTTTGCTTTCAACACCTTGTCTTCATAGGTTTTCAGTTCAGGAATGATATAACGTTCGGCATTTTTTAAGGTTTGACGACGCACATAATGAATCGGTGCTTTATGGGCTTGCCCTTGGCTAATTTGAATGTAATAGCCGTGCACGGCATTGAAGCCTATTTTCAACGTATCAATACCGGTGCTTTCCCGTTCCCGCTGTTCCAGATCTTCCAAATAACGGGTGGCACCGTCGGCTAATTCACGCCATTCATCCAATTCTGCATTGTAACCTGCCGCAATAACGCCACCATCACGAATTAACACCGGTGGGCTGTCAATAATCGCTCGTTGTAACAGATCAAATTGTGCCGAAAAATCACCTAGCTGCTGATAAAGTGCGGTCATTTTGGCGGATGTTTTTTCAGCCAACCGATTTTTTATATAAGGAATCTGCTCTAAAGCGGTACGCAAGCGGGTTAAATCACGCGGACGAGCGGTGCGTAACGCCACGCGTGCCAAAATACGTTCCATGTCACCCACTTGTTGCAAATAAGGTTGTAAATCTGCCACTAAATCCTGTTCTAAAATCGCCCCAATGGCTTGTTGGCGTTGCGTGAGTTTTTCTACATCGCAAATCGGTTGGTGAATCCAGCGTTTGAGCAAACGACTCCCCATTGGGGTGACGCATTTGTCCAACACAGCCGCCAGCGTGTTTTCCGTACCGCCCGCCAGATTTTGAGTGAGCTCCAAATTGCGACGGGTTGCCGCGTCCAACTGAATATTTTCGCTGTGTTGAATGAGATGAATGCTTTGAATATGCGGCAAGGCGGTGCGTTGCGTTTCGCGTGCGTATTGCAATAAACAACCGGCGGCACATAAGCCCAGAATCGCTTTTTCCACACCGAATCCGCGCAAGTCTTTGGTATTAAATTGATGGCAAAGCTGTTGAATGGCGGTTTTTAGCTCGAATTCCCAAATAGGGCGACGACGCAAACCCTTAGCGTGTTCAATGAGGTGAAAATCAGCAAAATCCTCACAATAAAGCAATTCTACCGGCGCGATGCGTTGTAATTCCGTTTGCAAATCCGCTTTGGATTGCGGTTCGCATAGCTGAAAACGACCGGATGTCATGTCTAAGGTCGCCAAACCGAAGTGATCGTTTTCCTGATACACTGCGGCAATGAGGTTGTCTTGCCGTTCCGGTAACAACGCTTCATCACTCACCGTGCCCGGCGTGACAATGCGCACGATTTGGCGTTCAACAGGGCCTTTCGCCGTATTCGGATCACCGATTTGTTCGCAAATAGCGACGGACTCCCCTAACTGCACCAACTTCGCTAAATAGCCTTCCACCGCGTGATAAGGCACGCCAGCCATAGGAATTGGCTGCCCTGCGGATTGTCCGCGTTTGGTCAGCGAAATATCCAACAGTGCGGAGGCGCGTTTTGCATCGTCGTAAAACAGCTCGTAAAAATCGCCCATGCGATAAAATAACAAAATATCCGGATTCTCCGCTTTGAGTTGCAGATATTGTTTCATCATTGGCGTATGCTGTTCGAAATTTTCTTTTGACATCATAAAGTTAGCACTATTGTTGGATTAATTGGGAAGAAATCACCTGACACCACGGGGTTGTCGGCGGAATAGATGTAATGCTTTGCGATAAGCGTATGAAAACAAAACACCCGCAGAATCAAGCCTCTGCGAGCGTTTCTTAACATTCGGCAAAACACCATTTAATCGGCAACGCTGCCATAAAGCACAGGCGTTATTGTAACAACGAAATATCCGCCACTTGTAAGAATAAACCTTGTAATGTGTTCAAAATAGCTAAACGGTTTTGACGCAATTTGGCATCCTCCGCATTCACCATCACATTATCAAAGAAGTTATCTACCGGTTGACGCAAGCCGGCGAGTTTATCCAACACCGCCGTGTATTCGCCTTGTGCGATTAACGGCTGAACCTCTTTTGCCAAACTTAACACGCTTTGCGCAAGCACTTGTTCTGCCGGCTCAATGCATAACGCCACATCAACTGCGCCAATGTCGCCTTCCGCTTTCGCCAAAATATTCGCCACACGTTTATTGGCGGCCGCCAAGGCTTCCGCAGAATCAAGGGTACGGAAATGAGAAACCGCACGCACACGCGCATCAAAATCAGCAGGGCGGGTTGGACGACGCGCCAATACCGCTTGAATCACATCCACTGCAATGCCTTCATCTTGATACCACGCACGGAAACGACCGAGCATGAAATCCACAACCTCATCAACAATCTTTTGTTTAGGTATAGGTTCTTTATTTTTTCCTCGAGTGAAAGTTAGAATATATCCTTCTGGGTAAGATACATTTAGAGCCTTAGCCCATGAATCATTATCAAATTTATCTGCTTCTTGTTTTCTATATAAATCAAATGATTTACCAATAATATCATTTAGATCAATAGGTAAATTTTTCTCAACGATAATACGCAATGCCCCTAATGCTGCACGGCGAAGTGCGAACGGGTCTGCACTGCCTTTTGGTGCTTGTCCGATGCCGAAGATCCCCGTTAACGTGTCAAATTTATCCGCTAAAGCGACCGCACTTGCCACTAAGGATTTCGGTAACTCATCTCCCGCAAAGCGTGGCATATATTGTTCGTTTAACGCCACCGCCACTTCTTCGTCTTCACCGTCGTGACGCGCATAGTGCATACCCATGACGCCTTGAGTATCAGTGAATTCGAACACCATGTTGGTCATTAAGTCACATTTTGACAGTAAGCCGGCACGTTTTGCTTTCGCTTCGTCTGCACCGATTTGTTTTGCAATTTCGCCTGCAAGTTGTTCGATACGGTCAGTTTTATCTTTCAATGTACCGAGCTGTTGTTGGAACAACACAGTTTCTAAACGTGGTAAACGATCAACGAGTTTTTGTTTTAAGTCGGTTTTGAAGAAGAATTCCGCATCGGTTAAACGTGGACGAACCACTTTTTCATTCCCTTCAATAATCGCGGTTGGATCTTCCGGGTTGATGTTTGATACGAAAATAAAGTGCGGTAATAATTTGCCGTCTTTGTCATAAATTGGGAAATATTTTTGGTCGCCTTTCATGGTGTAAACCAAGGCTTCCGCAGGCACGGCTAAGAAACGTTCTTCGAATTTCGCCGCTAAGACGTTTGGATATTCCACCAAAGAAGTGACTTCTTCAAGCAAGCTTTCTTCAATATCAGCCACGCCGCCAAGTGCGGTCGCTTTTGCTTGAGATTTTGCAAGGATTTCTGCTTTACGCTCGTTGAAATCTGCTACTACAGAACCTTTTTCACGTAATAATTGCGGGTATTGGTCTGCATGTTGAATTTCAAATTCTTTCTCGCCTAAGAAACGGTGACCGCGAATAGTGCGTGCGCTTGCTACACCTAAAATTTCGCCTTCAATTAACTCATCACCTAATAACATAGTCACGGTATGAACCGGACGGATAAATTGCACGGTTTTATCTGCCCAACGCATCGGTTTTGGAATTGGCAATTTCGCCAACGCATTTGCCACGATGCCGTTAAGCAAGTTTTTGGTCGGTTGACCTTCAATTTTCGCACGATGAACGAGCCATTCACCTTTATCAGTCGCAATGCGTTCTGCTTGCTCAACGGTAATGCCACAACCTCGCGCCCAGCCTTCAGCCGCTTTAGTTGGTTTACCTTCGGCATCAAAGGCTGCTGACACTGCGGGCCCGCGCTTTTCAATTTCTTTGCTCGGTTGTTGTGTGGCTAAGTTCAACACTTTTACTGCCAAACGACGCGGCGCCGCAAACCATTCGATTTTGTCGAAGGTTAAACTTGCTTGGTTCAATTCCGCCTCAACGTTATCCGCAAAAGAGGTTGCTAATGCTTTGAGAGCTTTTGGTGGCAGCTCTTCTGTGCCGATTTCTACTAGGAAGTTTTGGGTTGTCATTTTGTTTTCTCTGGTAAGGTGCGCCTTGGCACCATTTTATTTTAATTTAATCTTTTTCAATAATAGCTTCACATTTCACCGGAAAATTAAGTGAATTTGCAATAAAACACGCGTGATGCGCATTTTCATGTAATGCCAATGCCTTAACGGCATCCGACTCGCTTGAAATTCTCACACGAGGTTTTAATGTTGCCGAAATAAAGCGTCCTGCATGCTCAGAACTGCCTTCATCCATAATCGCTATTGCTTCATCACGGTATTCTTGCACAATAATGTTATTAACTGCACAAAAATGTAAATACCATAATTTATGACAGGCAGAAATAGATGTCAGTAACATATCTTCAGGATTCCAACGAGTTTTATCGCCACGAAAAGCAGGATCAGCAGAACCTAAAATATTAGGTTTATTCAATGCCGAAGCAATAAAATCTCGCTCATACGCAGTATAAGAGGATGTGCCTCGCCCTAAATTCCCCACCCACTCTACGGTAGTTTGATAAGTATGTTGCTTCATTATATTTTCTTCGTTATCACTCCTGCCAAATCTCCCCTACCCCTCTTTGCTAAAGAGGGGATTGGATCTTTGCAGAGTTAAATATCTATTTTTTACTTTAACGTTTTTTGAAAGCAGATAATTTAATCTTTATTGAAATTAAAATGTAAATGAGTCAGTTACAATCAATTTACTAAAGAATTCCCCTTTTTAGCAAAGAGGGGTTAGGGGAGATTTACTCGCTTCGCTCTCACTTCGTGCCGTTGCTAAAGCAACGTTCAAACGCAAGCGTTTGTGGTAGACGTTAATCCAACCTAATACTCAACAATCCCTTATATTCTAAAATATAAATAGCCCACTACTATCAATTTACTCAAGAAATCCTCCTCTTTAGCAAAGAGGGGTTAGGGGAGATTTGGCAGAAATTAATCCAACCTCATACTCAATCCGCCCTTACATTCTCTAAAAACAAATAAATCTGCTCGACTACCGCTTCAATTTCACACATGACTTCATCATTGCTAAACCGCATCACCGTAAAACCAAGTGAATTTAATTCTGCATCTCGCAATGCATCTTTTTCCTGATAATCAGGTTCATAGTGCTGACTACCGTCCAATTCGATAATCAGCTTTGCTTTCGCACAATAAAAATCAACGATATAACTTAAAAGTGGCTTTTGTCGATTAAATCGAAAACCTAATAATTGATCTCGATTGATGCGTTGCCATAGCTTTCTTTCTGCATCCGTCTGATCCGCTCGCAATTTCTGCGAATTCTCTTTTAAGTATTTTTCATAGGGTTGCATGAACGCTATTTCATACCCTTTTCAATACTCTCACTCAACACCTGTTGAAAACGCTCGTAATCACAGAAGCCATGTTCATCTTTTTCACAACCTTTGAGACTTAATGCTGTTTGGTTTGGTGGTGTCGCTAAACTTAATGGCGTGATGTTAATCAGCTGGTCGGTGGTTTGATACACATAATCCAACTTAAATTTGAGCTTGCCACTTGGTTTATGCTTCCACACTTCAAATAGCAACTTGCCACCGATTGGGATATTTTCCAATGAATCATCCAACTCATAAGGCTCAACGCCTAGTGCCGCAAGCAAAGCAACGATATTGGAATCGTGTCCAACCAACAAGCTAATTTTGTTTTCACTATTTAGCTGTTGCTGAATAAATGCCAATAACGGATATGAGGCATTTTGTGCTAACGCTTCGTTGTTTTTAAATAACGTGCGGTAATATTCGTTTTTAATTTCGTTAATTGCACGCCATTTTTCTTGGCTATCCACGCGACCGTTTGCGATTTCTGCATCAGGTTTGCCCACATAATGGGCGAGCAATAATGCACTGACAATTTTCTTTCCGGTGCTGATAGAACCCGTAATTTTGACCGACTTGCCGTCTTTAATACTGTATTCGCCGACTTTTCCACCTAAATCACACTCGCCTTTTTGCAAGCAGTTTGGTGAATTTTTATAATCAATGATTTCACTCAATAGCGCATAATTTGGCGCTAATTTTTGCTGTAAAGCGGTTAAATCAACGTTATTTTTTGCCGATTCAATCAAGGCTTTACTTGGATTGTGCGCTTGGGTGTTAAAAATAGGATCTTTTTCTGAACCAATTTTACCATGATGTTGCAGTTGAACATTACAGCCCGCAAATGCGCCTGCTACAATGGCTTGCCCCGTTGCAACTGTGCGTTGTACTGCATTCGCATAAGCGAAAATACCTTCGCCCGATGCACAACGTTCTGCAGTTAACAACCCTTTGTCTGCCAGCCATTGCCCTAAATATTGCCCGAAATAGGTTTCTAGCACAGTGCCTTTTGCCGTGAGATGTCCGGATGGCACATCCCATTTCGCCCACGCATACGGGGAATATTTTGCCATTTCCTGTGGATCTTTTTCCACCGGCGAGCGCAATCCATGACGACTAAAAATCAAGACTTTCTCAAGTTCATACTCTGCACTCGGTGTATTTGGGCGATGTTCCTCGGCAAATACACCGCCCGCGAAGGCAGAACCCAGCAAAAGTGCGGTCAGAATTTGAGGTGTTTTTTTCATCTTTTTTACCTTTCTAAATAAGAATAGCTCGATAACAGCACAACGCTATCATCTTTCGTGCTTGTTTCTGTCTGGTTCGATTGCTTTACCAACGATACCCGACTTTCAAACCAAACTGATGTTGTTTATCCAACTGTTTGCCGCGAGATTGGGCAGCATAACCGCCAACCTGCCAGCCGCCGAAACCGGCACTTAAGCCAATTTCTTGCTGCCAATAACGGTCAAAACGTTGCATCAATGGTACCTGATTCACCTGTACCGCAAGCTTGGAATCGGAGGCATCCACATAATTGACGCTCACGGACGGACGAAGCATGACACCTGCCCATGGGCCAAAGGTGTAATCCACTGTGACACCCGCTTGGTAAACATTAAAATTCGCGGATGGCGTATGAATTCGAGATTGATCGTATTGATAATCCTCACTTGAAATATGGTAACGATGTACGCTTGCATTCGGTTTAAACGCCAATTTACCTAACTTCAGTTGGTAACCTACCCCTGCACCCAATGCCACAATATGGCGTTGGATATCTGCATTTTGCAATTCACCGCGAATTTCACCCGCACTTGAACCATAGCTCATATCGGCAAAGACATTCAAGCCATTAGCAAAATCATATTTACCGAAAGCCGATAGCATGGTTAGACGATTTTTACTGCCGATATTGTCATCAAAGGTATTGTTTGCTCTGGCATGAGAGAACAACAGACCAAGACGATAATTATCATCAATGTGTTGCGCACCAAGTTGGGTTAAATTCGTTTCTTGCTTGTAAGCACGGAATTCATTCGCATCATAACGACGGGAAGAATGCATTGTATTTACCCAAACATGAGATAAATTCTCTCCGACAAGCTGTTTATTTAATTCATCGAGAACGAGCAGCACATTATTCGCACTTGCTGACAACTCGGATAATGCACTATTTGAATAACGGCTAATCAGATCTTTTTGTTCCGTTTTCACATCCGCTTTACGGTTTGACTCAGCTAAACGAGCAGCTTCCTCTGCTTTACGTTTCTCTTCGGCTAGACGTGCGGCTTCTTCGGCTTTGCGTTTCTCTTCGGCTAGACGTGCGGCTTCTTCCGCTTTGCGTTTCTCTTCGGCTAGACGTGCGGCTTCTTCCGCTTTACGTTTTTCCTCCGCTAAACGTGCCGCTTCTTCGACTTTACGATTTTCTTCCGCTAAACGTGCCGCTTCTTCGACTTTACGATTTTCTTCCGCTAAACGTGCCGCTTCGTCCGCTTTACGTTTCTCTTCGGCTAAACGTGCGGCTTCTTCTGCTTTACGATTTGCTTCGGCTAAACGCGCGGCCTCTTCGGCTTTACGTTTTTCTTCGGCTAAACGTGCCGCTTCTTCGGCTTTACGATTTTCCTCCGCTAAACGTGCCGCTTCTTCTGCTTTACGTTTCTCTTCCGCTAAGCGTGCAGCTTCTTCTGCTTTGCGATTTGCTTCCGCTAAACGTGCGGCTTCATCCGCTTTACGTTTTTCTTCGGCTAAGCGTGCGGCTTCTTCTGCTTTACGTTTTTCTTCGGCTAAACGTGCCGCTTCTTCCGCTTTACGTTTTTCTTCCGCTAAACGTGCTGCTTCTTCGGCTTTACGTTTTTCTTCCGCTAAACGAGCTGCTTCTTCGGCTTTGCGTTTTTCTTCGGCTAAGCGAGCTGCTTCTTCCGCTTTACGATTTGCTTCCGCTAAACGTGCTGCCTCTTCCGCTTTACGTTTTTCTTCGGCTAAGCGAGCTGCTTCATCGGCTTTACGCTTTTCTTCCGCTAAGCGTGCGGCTTCGTCCGTTTTACGTTTCTCTTCCGCTAAGCGTGCCGCTTCGTCCGCTTTGCGTTTTTCCTCCGCTAAACGTGCGGCCTCTTCCGTTTTACGTTTCTCTTCCGCTAGACGAGCGGCTTCATCGGCCTTACGTTTTTCTTCCGCTAGACGGGCAGCTTCATCGGCTTTACGTTTTTCTTCCGCTAGACGGGCAGATTCATCGGCTTTACGTTTTTCTTCCTCTAGGCGAGCAGCTTCTTCGGCTTTGCGTTTTTCTTCCGCTAGACGAGCTGCTTCGTCGGCTTTACGTTTTTCTTCCGCAATGCGTTCTTGATCAGCGAGCTCTTTTTCTTTTTTAGGGTTGTAGAGTCGATAATCAAAATCGTCATTTCTGAGTTCATAGCGGTATGCCCCGGCATCCACACTGCCATTGGCTAAAGAAACATTGACATCGTCAGATTGCGCAGGATTATTTAATTCCAACAAGCTAAGCTGTGCCAAGTTTTGTGGTTCTGCACCGGTGTTACGCACATTTAATACGAAATTCCCTGCCGCTTTGCCTCGTACAATGACATGGTCGCCTTTATTTTCCTGCAAATAAGTGCGGTAATTAATGGTGCCATTTCCGTCAAGATCTCCCAACACTTCTAACGTGTTAAACGTTTGATTATCCTTTTGTGTCGTAAAATCCGGATTTAACGTAATTTGGCTATTATCAAGACTTAAATTACCTACCCTTGTGCTCTCCGGCAACGTCCAGTGCGCATTGTCTGACAACGACACCGATGTGTGTTTGCTTCCTCGAATTTGGTGAGTGAAGCGGGTGTTCACAAGGTTGAGGGTGGTAATATCCGAAAGCCATACATCCCCTGCCAACGTGGCGTTGTCCACCGTTGCTACCGCGCGATCATTAACATGAAGCATACCGGTTTGGGTGGCATTATGGGTTAAATGATATCGGCTGAATCCACTTAGCATGACGCTACCAACCACATCAGCCAGCCCTTGAACAAGTAAAGTCGCACTATCAGACGCACTGAGCGATCCCTTGATTTTCGTCCGTTCAATGCTACGAAAAGCTTTATCCGACAAGGTTTGATTATCGCATTTTGTGAGCCCCGTCCAGTCAGAGCGCGCGCAAATGAAATTCGCCTGTTTGTCGGTCACGCCGAATGTCGCCTTGGCATCTTTGCTTAATTGCCAATTACCACTTATCTCAGAAACATTCCGAGAAACGACCGCACTTCCGCCGTTAATAATGAAATTATCGGCTTTGAATGTGCGACTTAACCAATCATCATCTTGCACCACCTCACCTTGTGGTCGTCCAATGAGCGCCGGTTTATTCAAGTGATTATAGGCATGAGGCGTTGGGCGTCCGCTAAAGACTAACGTGCCGTTTTCCTGCGTAATATTGCCGTTTAAGTTAGCACCACCTGACAACAAAAAGACGCTGTCTGCGTGTGTAGGTTGATAGTCGATATTTAATCGACCATTGTGAAGTGCGGCATTGGTTTCGCCAAACCAGCCGTTAAACGCCGTGGCTTTGGATTGGTTAATGTTTTTCTCATCAGCAATTTGTTCATTGCCCAAAATTTTGACGGTAGATTCAGCGTCTTTGTTGTGGTTGACAATTTGTGCGCCTTCATCGGTATTTTGAATGCGATTAAAGGTTAGTGAATGGCCGTTAAGATCTAAACGACCACCACGAAAGCCAAAATAAATATTGTTTGGATTAACTTGGTCGTCACTTTCTAATTTCACCGTTGGGCGACCGCTCGCAATGCCTAATTGATTAAAGGCTTGTTTTTTGCCTTTCTCGTCCGCTTGTTGATTCAAGACAACGACACCATCTCCCACGCTGATATCGCCTAGGTTTTCGCCTTTGCCATTGACCAATAACGTACCTTGCCCAATTTTAGATAAGCGATCGCCTGCCGGATTTTTAATCTTCCATGTAACGGTACTGCCTTCCCCCACTGAAACACCGGCACCTTTCCAGGTTTCATCCGCATTAGGCTGAACCACAAAATCCCCTTCGAAAGTCAAGCCACCGGCACCCTGATCGATATTATTTTTCAGGGTTACTGTGCCGTTTTCCAGATTTCCAAAGTAAATGTTTTTACCGTGATGAAGTGCCGGCATATAAGGGTTTGGTCCACCATATCCAAAGGCTTCATCACTCCCCGAAGACGCTAGGCTGTAATTGGCAAGCGGAGTGTCTGTGCCACCACTACCGCCTTTAGTTAATTTCCCTTTGCCGTTGTCATCCGCTGTCCAGTCATAAGAGGCTACGGTTGGTTCAAATACGGTGACCAAATCTCTTGCAATGATTTCATCCAAATAATTCTTACGTGCAATTTGGTAGGTGTTCTCTTTGCCTTCATAAGGGTGTCCGCTACGCAATACGCCGTTTAACAGCCATTTTCCTGCGGTTTTATCGTAAATAAACATCGGGGAACCACTGTCACCGCCAGAACCTGAAATGGGTAACGGACCATATTGATTCGGATAACGCACATCACCGCTTAAACTGACCTCACCATTGTTCGCCCAGCCTTGCATAAACGTATTACCTGCGGTTCTGTAGTGGTATGCGCCTGAAACCTCTGTATCCTTGTCCTGAGCATCACGCACAACTTGCCGACCGCTACCAATTCGTACCCGCGTTGGATACTTTTCTAAATCGCCATAGGTGCTGCCCTGCATCTTTGACACCATTTCTATCGGCGCAGCTTCTGTGACGAATTTGGTTAAACGAGGGTTATGATAGTCCGTCATGTAAGGGTGAGTGGAGTCGTTTTTATAATTATTTCGTTTAACGATGTTATAACCGAATCGGTGCTGATCGGGGTTACTGCCCTCCATGCCAAAGTCAACACCACTATAACCCACATTATGTGCCACGCTAACGATATATTGATCGCCCACCAGTGCTGCCACACCATTACGGCTAACCACCGAAAAATCTATCATCGGCGCGTTTTGCATCATGGTGCCGATAGATTCGCCTTTTTTATTCACCACCTCTATATTTTGCGCACCGGGCGTAAACTTACCTTTATTCTCGGCAAAATCACGAAAATATTGATAATCCACGCCGGAATAAACTTGTCCGGCGAAGGCCACTGAGCTTAGGTTCAATGCGACAAACGCAGCGATGAATTTGGGTTTGAAAGTTGTCTTTTGCATAAAATGGGCTCAAATAAAATGAGGGTTAAAATTAACTGATGATGGGGAACATCAAAGCATCATCGCCGATTAGAAAAATGTTTCGCTTATACAACAAGCCGTGAATGATGAATCATCCAGCAATTCTAGCCTGAAATCGACCGCACTTAGGCATCATTTTAAATCAGGCAAAAATCGATTTTAATTGGGCTTCATCCAAAATCACTCGACCGTCCGCCAACAACAACGCCGGCAAGCCTGCATAACCTTTAGCTTTCGCCTCATCAAACACCGCTTCGTTATCACGCAAGCGTAAAAAGCGTTTTAAATTCGGCAAGGAGGATTGCACTTCAATTTCTTCATAATCCACGTTTAACGCCTTTAATTCCGCCACAAAAGAGGGTGTATCAGGACATTCAGCGCTATAAAACAATACAGGTTTAGACATTTTCGCCTCCTTATTTTTGGGCAGCGGCCGCAAGTGCGGTTGGATTTGGCGTTGGTTCGCCGATTTTGGTTAAACGGTTACGATCACGATGCTCAAATGGTTCGTCGTAATTTGGGATAATCATTGTGGTAATTTGATCGTAAGACCACGTGCCATCCTCATGAATTTTCACCGTAATCTCATAGCTTTCTGTGGTGAAAGATTGCTCAATAAACGGATTTGAGATAATGCCATTCGTTAGAGATCCACGCACAGCTTTTAGCGTAAATTCTTTCGCATCCGGTGCGGCATGACCGGTGGCAATCAGGCTTTGTCCACGTGGAATACTTAACGACAAAGAAATCGTGCCGGTTGCAGGTTCCCATAACCAATAGCCCACTTGATCGTGAAAGGTTTCCACTTCATCCGGCTGCACAATCCGCGTGTGATAACGTAAGCCGTAATACAGTTGTGGACCATTAGTTTGTGCATCAATCGGTTGCAACTCGTAATGTTCGATATAAGGATCTTTCTCCGGCCCTTCCGCCTTTGGATTGATATCCAAACCGCGCTTGCCCTCCCAAATTCCCGCCATCGGCGCTAAAGGCCCTAAATTTGCCAGCGTGTTTACATCCGGTTCCGCTTCGGTGTAAATATCTTCCGGATATTGAAAATCGCTCATGATGCTCTCCTTATATCGTTGTGTTGAAACATAAAGTGCGGTGACTTTTCGCTTTATTTTTTACAGCCCGGGAAACCCAAGGCTTCACGGCTGGCATAATAGGCTTCAGCCACACCTTTGGTTAACGCACGAATACGTAAAATGTAGCGTTGGCGTTCAGTAACGGAAATGGCTTTGCGCGCGTCTAACAAGTTAAAGCTGTGTGCCGCTTTTAAAATGCGCTCGTAAGCCGGCAACGGTAACGGACGTTCTAATTCCAATAAACTTTTCGCTTCTTTTTCATATTGATCGAAGCAATAGAATAAGAAATCGGTGTCGGCATATTCAAAGTTATAGGTGGATTGTTCCACTTCGTTTTGATGGAACACATCGCCATAAGTGGTTTTGCCAAGCGGGCCGTCAGACCAAACTAAGTCATATACAGAATCCACGCCTTGAATGTACATTGCCAAACGCTCTAAACCGTAGGTCACTTCGCCGGTAACCGGTTTACATTCTAAGCCGCCCACTTGCTGAAAATAGGTAAATTGGGTCACTTCCATGCCGTTTAACCAGACTTCCCAGCCCAAGCCCCATGCGCCTAGCGTTGGGTTTTCCCAGTTATCTTCCACAAAACGAATGTCGTTTTTGGTCGGGTCAAAGCCAAGCATTTCAAGGGAACCTAAATACAATTCTTGGATGTTGTCCGGAGAGGGTTTAATCACCACTTGGAATTGGTAGTAATGCTGTAAACGGTTTGGGTTTTCGCCATAACGGCCATCAGTCGGACGGCGGGAAGGTTGCACATACGCAAACGCCATCGGCTCAGGGCCTAGCGCACGCAATGCGGTCATCGGGTGAGAGGTCCCTGCGCCCACCTCCATATCAAAGGGTTGCACAATGGTGCAGCCTTGGTTCGCCCAGTATTCTTGTAAGGCAAGAATCATGCCTTGGAAAGTTTTTACATTAAATTTTGTCATAATTGATTCTATAAATTGAAAGGTTAAAAATACGCTTCATTATACTGAAAACACAGGGCGGGATAAAGGAAAGGCAGAAAATTTTGAACAATGGCGAAATCAGAAAAATGCATGAAACAAATAACACAAACTCAAGGAGTTTATAGGATTGGATAGGAACGCTTAGGATATAAAAAAGCCCTTGAAGTCAGTGCGGAATCACCTGTCATTTAAGAAATATAAAAAGCGGTAAAAGCCTTGTAGCATAAGACTCTTAATGCTTGTAGTAACATCGGCCTGAGTTATTTTATCATAGTGTTACTATCGGTGTTACTAAAATCGTTGGATTAGGTTGGAATGGATAGGATTAAATAGGACAATAAAAAGCCTTGGAGCGTTATGCGCCAAGACTTTATCGGACTTTATAAAACCTGTTTGGAATTGGATTTGGTGGAGCTGGGGGGAGTTGAACCCCCGTCCGGAATTCCTCTACCGTTAGTACTACACGTTTAGTCAGTCTTTAAGATTCGCTTAACCCTGCGGACAGACACGCGATAATTAAGCTAGTTTGATTCAATTTAATGCTTCGATCCTCAAACGGCGGCGTCCACACGATCTCGTTTGGGTTTGACTCCGCTTTATCCCCGTCTTACGAGCGGAAGCTGGGGAGCGAAGGCTATGAGCAGGTTATTAAGCTGCTAAAGCGTATTGTTCGTCGTTTGCGACTATTTTTTTGCGGTTTATTTACGAGGCCTACCGCACCTCGACGTGCACCTCGGGCTTCGCTAATCCCGTCGAATCCAGAATCAGCCCCAAAAGTAGGCGTAAGGATAGCAAAATATCACCCTAAAATAAAGCCATTCCCTCATTTTCACAGAAATCCACATTGACTCGCCATATTTATAGATCGCTTTGAGGCTCCCTTATCGGCTTATTTTTGCACTAGGCTTTCAATTTCCTTCGGCATGGCTTTCGGTGAAGGAATGAGAACTTGCTTATGACGGCTTAATTCACCTTTTTCCAAAATAATCGTACTTTTCGGCACTTTAAATAATTTACTGAGGAATTTCAGCAAATGCGCATTCGCCTGCCCTTCTACCGGCGGTGCGGTGATACAAACCTTTAATTCGCCATTATACAATCCGACGATTTTATCCTGCGCCGCTTTAGGCTGTAGAAAAATCACCAGTCGCAAATCATTGCCTATACAGGTTACCGCCATGTTTCCCCCATCTACAATGTTGCAATAGCCCAAAGTTGACCAAATACGTCATACAACACTTTGTTGGCAAAGAATAAAATGAATACCACGACCATCGGTGAGAAATCAATCATGCCGGTATTCGGCAACAGTTTGCGAATCGGGCGCAGTAAAGGCTCACTCAACTGATACAACATATATTGCATGGCGTTAGGCGAACGATTAAACCAACTCATTATCGCGCTAATCAATAACACATAAAAAACCGCTTCCCCTACGGCGTGTACCACATTCAGAACACCAACGAGGACATAAGCGACAAGTGAGGCTTCTACCATATCTAAAAACTGAATAACTGCTAATTTCCCTACACCCAAAATAAAACAAGCAAGCAATGCGGCAAGATTCACGCCTTTCACCATAGGCGCAAATTTTCCTAAAACATTTAACACGGGCTGCGTGACTTTAACTAACGCCTGAGAAAGCGGATGATAAAAATCCACCTTGGCAATCTGAAACCACGCGCGCAAAACGAAAATAAAACCGTAAATACTGATGATGGTTGACAGTAAAAATTGAATCGTATTCATGATATCTCCTTAATTTTATTTAAACTTATACCTGCAACCAAAATGTCACCGGCCCGTTATTAGTTAAACTCACCTGCATATCCGCTGCAAATCGGCCGCATTCCACCTTCACTTTTTCACCGCACTTTTGGGCAAAATATTCATAAAGTTCGTTTGCTAACGATGGTGTTGCGCCTTTGGAAAAGCTCGGACGAAGCCCTTTTTGTGTATCTGCCACTAACGTAAATTGAGACACCACCAAGACTTCGCCAGCCACTTGTTGTACGTTCAAATTCATCTTGTCGTTCTCGTCGCTAAACACGCGATAATTCAGCACTTTCTCCGCCAATTTATCCGCTTTGGCGCGATCGTCATCTTTTTCGACGCCCAGCAACACCAACAAGCCTTTGCCGATTTGCCCGACGACTTCGCCACCCACTTCCACTTTCGCCTGCGTTACCCGTTGAATTAATGCGATCATAATTCTTCTCTACGTTTTAAATGTTGTTCTAAATTGACAAGATAAAACTCAATATCCTGTTCGTTATATCCTAAAATCCGTCCAATCTCCCTTTCTATCTCAGGTATAAACTCAGTTGCGCCTTCCGCTAACAAGTGCTTTAATTTTTCCGCCTGAACCTCGTAGCCTTTCCGATAAACAATAAAATTTATTAACGCAAAGTCATCTGTCGATACGTAAATTTCATTAGCTTGTTCCAGAACAACAAAAATCCCTTGTTCAATATATGGGAAAAATTCAGCAGGGATGCCTAAATCATTATTAAATAAAGCTACATTCTTTTTATGATTAAGCATTAACGCTAACTCTTTGCCTTCATGTGGTCCCAAAACCCCATTCATAATGAATTCTCCTGTTTTTTCCATCGCACTTCTGCCAACACTGCTGCTAATTGCGCGCCGAGCAACACAACCGTCCAGCTTAACTGAATCCACAGCAACATAATTGGCAGAGTCGCCATCGCGCCATAAATTAATTGATAAGAGGGAAACGTCACGATATACCAAGCAAACGCCTGCTTACCCAAGGTGAAAAACACCGCGGCAATCAGCGCACCGGCAGCAGAATGTTTGATGCTGACTTTTTTATTCGGCACCACCATATAAATCATCGTGAAAATAAACCACGTGGATAAAAACGGCACAAGACTTAACAGTTTCAGTCCAAAAGAAAAGTTTGACGCGCTCTCAAACATGGTTTTTACATAAGCACTGGCGGCAATACTGACGCCAACTAACAGCGGGCCAAGCGTCAGAATCAACCAATAAATCGCAAAAGACGTAAAAATCGGTCGCGTTTCGGTGTCATGCCAAATGCTGTTTAGCGTGCGATCGATGGAATTAATCAACATCAGCGCCACGACAATCAAGCTGATAATCCCCACCGCACTCATTTTTTTGGAATTATTCACAAATTCATCAATGTATTGCCCCACCATGTCGCTTGCTGACGGGGCAAAATTGGTGAAAATAAACTCTTTCAAGGCACCGGTTACTTCATTAAACACCGGAAATGCCGAGAAAATAGAAAACACCACCATAATTAACGGCACAATAGCAAGCATGGTGCTGTACGTTAAATAACCGGCGGCTTGGGTTAATTTATTCTGATTAAAACGCTGCCAAAAGATTGTAAAAAACGTTTTCCACTCACTCATAAAAAGCCCCCGCAACAATGCTTAAATTTTTTGCCGGAACCGCACACGCAAGGTTGTTTCATCGTCGGCAGCGGCACCGTTGGATCGACAAAATACCAACGCCCATCAATTTTCACAAAAATCGACCGCTCATGATGCGTCTGTTCCCCCTCCTCACCTTGAAAAACGGCGTTAAATTCCACCGCACTTTGGGTTTTCGTTAAGCTTTCCGTGTTCAAAATTTTTAATCCGAGCCATTGCGTATTTTCTGCCCATGCTTGAATGGCTTGTACGTTAAGTAACGCCTGTTGGCTTGGTACGGTAGTGTCCACAATATAAGACACATTTTTCAGCACATAAGCGGCATAACGGGAGCGCATGAGTTGCTCAGCGGTTTCAGGAAATTGCGCATGTGTGTGAAAACGCCCACAACAATCCTTGTAAGATTTATTTGACTGACAAGGGCAAATCGAATCTAAAAGTGCGGTCATATTTAGCTCTGTTTTTCTTGTAATTTCATCAGTTGTGAATTTAACGAACGCTTAAATGCCGGAGCTAATTCTTCAATAGCCAGAGCTTGTTCCAATTCCGCCATGCTCGGTTTATCGGATAATAAACGATTTAAATAACGAATAGTAAATTGCGGATACGGACGCTGTTGCAAAATTATCTCATCGCCCTTGTGAATCTCACCGGTTTCAATTACGCGGACATACCAGCCCGTCCAACCTGATTGATGCACAATTTTCTGCGTATTTTCATTTTCGGTATTTTTCGACAACCGTTCGCAAGGTTTACGCGGTTGAGATACTTCCAATAGCACCGAACCGATTTTAAATCGATCGCCCACGCACACAGAATCTTCATTAAATCCCGATACCACAAAATTTTCGCCATAAATTGCCGTATTATCGTAAGTAAAATTTTCACCTAACAAGGCATTTAATGCCGGAAAAGATACGTCAGACATAAAAAATAAGGCTTTATCCGGACCACCGTGATGCGCTTTTAACCCAACATCATTGCCTTCCGCCCCCAACGCATGAATTTTCACCGACGCGACCGGCTGCTTACGAATCGCACTTTCATATTGCGATCCATCGGCAAAGGTCAACTGTGCAACTTCCCCAATTTTTATGATTAAAACTTCTGCTTTTGACATACCTCACTCCAAATCGTACTAATAAATTAATAAACTAATAAAATGTGGCAGATTATAACGTAAAAACACTGAAATTTTTGACCGCACTGTGTTTTTTAAATATCATGCCTCGCTTAATACGCAATCAATTAGGAACAACAAAATATGCAATATTTACTCGCCCAAACTAGCCAAAACCAACAACTTGGTATCACCGCAAAAATGGCGAACCGCCACGGTTTAATTGCCGGCGCCACCGGCACAGGGAAAACCGTCACATTACGCAAAATGGCGGAAGCCTTTAGTGACGATGGCGTGCCGGTGTTTTTAGTGGATGTGAAAGGCGACCTTTCCGGTTTAGTGCAACCGGGCGCGATGCAAGGCAAAATCGCCGAGCGTATCGAACAATTCAATTTAGGCGGCGAAAGCTATTTGAGCGGTTATCCTGTTTCTTTCTGGGACGTGTTCGGCGAAACCGGCATTCCACTCCGTACCACCATTTCTGAAATGGGGCCATTGTTGCTCTCCCGTTTATTAAATCTCAACGCGACGCAAGAAGGTTTACTCAACCTCGTGTTCCGTGTGGCGGATGACAAAGGCTTATTGCTTATCGACCTAAAAGACCTGCGTGCCATGTTGAAATATGTAGCGGAAAACGCCAAGTCCTTCCAAGTGGAATATGGCAACGTGTCTGCCGCCAGTGTGGGCGCCATTCAACGTGCCTTATTAACCTTAGAAAATGAGGGGGCAACAAATTTATTCGGCGAACCGGCTCTGAACTTAGATGACTGGCTACAAACCCGTGATGGTCGAGGCGTCATCAATGTGCTCAATTCGGAAAAATTAATTAACTCTCCACGTATGTACAGCGCGTTCTTGCTTTGGTTAATGGCAGAATTGTTTGAACAGCTACCGGAAGTGGGCGATCCCGACAAACCGAAATTTGTGATGTTCTTTGACGAAGCACATTTGCTGTTTGACGGCGCACCAAGCGTATTAGTAGATAAAGTAGAACAGGTTGTGCGTTTGATTCGCTCCAAAGGTGTAGGTATTTATTTCGTGACCCAAAACCCATTGGATTTACCGGACACCGTGCTCGGTCAATTAGGCAACCGCGTGCAACACGCCTTGCGTGCCTTTACACCACGCGATCAAAAGGCGGTGAAATCAGCCGCGGAAACCTTCCGTTCCAACCCAAACATTAATGTGGTCGAAACCATTTCAACACTCGGCGTAGGTCAGGCATTAGTCTCGTTCTTAGATGAAAAAGGCATGCCGACACCGGTGGAAATTGCTTACATTTTCCCACCGAAAAGCCAATTAGCGCCGATTACCGCCGAACAACGCACCGCTTGGGTGAAAGACGACGATTTGTATGCCTTCTATAAAAATTATGTGGATAACGAATCTGCTTTTGAGGTGTTAAACCAACAAGCAGATTTAGCCGCCGTGGCGCAAAAACAAGCGGAACAAGCCAAGCAGGAAGAAGAAAACGGCATTATGGGTAGCCTCAGCCGCATGATCTTCGGTACGAAAAAACGCGGTGAACAACTGACCATAACGGAAGAGCTGGTCAGCGGCGTTGCCAAAGCCGTAGGACGCAACATCCGCAGCCAAATCACCAAACAAATTATGCGGGGAATTTTAGGCGCGTTTAAGAAGTAAAATTCCTCCGAAAAATGCACCACACTTTCCGCACAAGGTAAGGCTAGTGTAAAACAGTGGAGTCTTGTAGAATAAGGCTCATATTTTTAGTCAAAAAAATGACCGCACTTAAAGCAAAAGTGCGGTCGGTTTTTAAGGTAAATTTTATGCTAAACCCCCTCAAAACCTTATGGTTGTCCGCCGGCGTGTTGGCGCTTTCTGCCTGTGGATTTCACTTCCAAAACGGTGAACTGATTCCTCAAGAATTACAAACGTTAAAATTGGAAAGTAGCGATCCTTATAGCGATATGGCGTTATCCATGCGTCGTCAGTTACAACTCAACAACGTGAATTTAGTGGAAGACAAGGCCGATGTTCCGGTGTTGCGTTTAAATAAAATTTCAAGCAAAGATCAAGTGGTATCGATTTTCAAACAAGGCCGTGAGGCGGAAAAACAGCTGATTTTAGAAGTGGAAGCCAGCGTGAAATTGCCAAATAAAGACAACTTCCCAATCAGTACCAAAGTTAATCGTACATTCTTTGATAACGCCCGTGCGGCATTGGCAAAATCGGCAGAAAAAGACGTGATTTGGCAGGATATGCGTGAGCAGGCTGCACGTCAGTTAATTAACAAAATGGTGGCCTTACAGCACCAAATTCATGGCAACTAATGAATCGCATTTTTCCTGAACAGCTTTCTCTCTCGTTAGCGCGTCAACCCGCTGCGCTTTATTTTCTCGTGGGTGAAGATCCGTTATTACTGGCTGAAAGTCAGGATGCAATTCAACAAGCTGCGTTTAAACAAGGATTCGACGAAAAATGGGGGCTGGAAATTAATCCCTCCACTGACTGGAATGCGTTGTTTGAACGTGTGCAATCCATGGGCTTATTTTTCAATAAGCAACTCATTATCTTAGATTTACCGGAAAATCTGACCGCACTTTTACAGAAAAATCTGTTGGAATTCGTTTCCTTGTTACACGCTGATGTGTTGCCGATTTTTCGCCTAGCGAAATTGACGAAAACTACTGAAAATCAAGCTTGGTTTATTGCCGCCAATCAATATGCGCCCGAAGCCGTATTGGTGAATTGTCAAACGCCAAATGTAGAACAGTTGCCACGTTGGGTAAGCAATCGGGCAAAAAGTTTAGGTTTAAGCATTGACGAAGAAGCGGTGCAACTGTTGTGCTACAGCTATGAAAATAATTTACTGGCGCTGAAGCAAGCCTTGCAATTATTGGATTTGCTTTATGCCGACCGAAAATTGAGTTTTGCCCGTGTGAATGCGGTGGTAGAGCAGTCTTCCGTATTTACCCCGTTTCAATGGGTTGATTCGATGCTTGCCGACAAAGGTAACCGCGCCCGTCGCATTTTAATCGGATTAAAAGATGAAGATGTGCAACCGATTATTTTGTTACGCACCTTGCAACGAGATTTGATGACATTGTTAGAGATCAGCAAACCAGAACAACCAGCCAAACTTGATGATCCTTTGCCGACAGCTAAACTACGCGAACACTTTGATCGCCTTAAAGTATGGCAAAACCGTCGTCCATTATTTAGCCAAACCATACAACGTTTAACCTATCGTAAACTTTATCTCTTTTTCCAACAACTTGCTGAGATAGAACGCTGCACAAAACAAGAATTTAATGATGACATTTGGCAGCAATTAGAGGCATTCTCAGTGAGATTTTGTGTCTAAAATACCTCCAATTAACGCCTTGACGAAGTCACTTTTCAAGCGTAACATTGCGCGCGATTTAGTAACATGAGGACACACACTTTGGACAGTCACAGTCGATACCGAACGGAGTTTTCACTGTAACTATCGCCTTTCTCACTTATCGGCGATGGTTTCGTTGGTAAGTTTTATTTACCTTTCTCTTTTTCGGCATCTTTTCTATCAGACGAAAATTTGCAACTTCTTAATCCTTATCGCTTTCTTTTTGTCGTTGAAAATACGGATAAAAACGACCGCGCTTGTGATCGCAAAAGTAGAGGATCATTCGTTTGATTGTTGTTCATTGCGTTGTGCATAGTCCAATCGGGAGTATGACAAAATGATAAATGCCTTTGCCCTTGAAGATGCACGCTTAGTTCGCATCGATGAATCTGCTGAGCCATTAAATACCGCCATTTGGCTTGATTTAATTGAACCAACCATAGAAGAGCGGGAAACCTTACAAGAAAGTTTAGGCCAAAGCTTAGCCTCTTTCTTGGAGTTAGAAGATATCGAAGCATCTGCACGTTTTTTTGAAGATGAAGATGGTTTGCACTTACACTCTTTCTTTTATTGTGAAGATGAAAATGATTATGCTGATTTGGCCAGCGTAGCGTTCACCATTCGCGATGGGCGTTTATTCACCTTGCGCGATCGTGAATTACCGGCATTCCGTTTGTATCGGATGCGTTCCCGCAATCAGCGTTTAATTGAATGTAACTCCTATGAATTGCTACTCGATTTGTTCGAAACAAAAATTGAGCAATTAGCCGATGTCATTGAAAACGTGTATGCTGATTTGGAGAAATTAAGCCGCGTGATACTCAACGGAACGCAAGGAGAAGCCTTCGATGAAGCCTTAGCAACCTTAACGGAACAAGAAGACACCAGTTCTAAAGTCCGCTTATGTTTGATGGATACACAACGCGCGCTCAGTTTCTTAGTACGCAAAACCCGTTTACCGGCGAATCAATTAGAACAGGCGCGTGAAATTTTACGAGACATTGAATCTTTGCAGCCACATAATGAATCGCTGTTCCAAAAAGTCAACTTCTTACTACAAGCGGCAATGGGTTTTATCAATATTGAGCAGAACCGCATTATCAAAATTTTCTCCGTTGTATCGGTAATTTTCTTACCACCGACATTAGTCGCCTCCAACTACGGTATGAACTTTAACGATATGCCGGAACTTGGGTTTAAATTCGGCTACCCGATGGCTTTGGGATTAATGGCGTTAGCCGCATTTGCACCATACTGGTATTTCAAACGGAAAGGATGGCTGTAATTAACCGAATACGCAAAAATAAAGTAGAGCATTCAACGGTTTCATTGTCTCAATAAAATTAGAAACCTGTGGTAGGCTTAATCATGTTGATGAGATCAGAAAAATTAGACATCAACATAATCTTCAATATTGGTCTACCACTGATACCCATCAAAACAATAAACAAATTCCCACTTTTCCCCGAAAAACCAAAAACCCCCGACGCTCTCACATCAGGGGTTCATACTAATAAACTTGGCGGTGACCTACTCTCACATGGGAATCTCCCACACTACCATCGGCATAACAGCGTTTCACTTCTGAG
>NZ_CABFLM010000050.1 GCF_901873365.1 uncultured Aggregatibacter sp. | reverse complement strand
CAAAAAAAAAAATAGGGCTTGTCAAGCTGAGTGTGAAATTTTTATTAAGTACAAATTTCTTTTGCGATGAAAAAAGGAAGTGCGGTGATAAAAAAGCGTGTTTTTTGTGCCTAGATGATGGCAACGGTAGTAAAAGTATGAGGACATTTATCGTGATTGATGTTATTAGATTTTGCGGTGTTTTTAACCGCACGTTGACTTTTCTTACTGCTGATAGCGGAATTCTATGCTAGAATCCGCACGCAATTTTTTATTACGACAATGTAGGAAAGTATATGAACATTTTAGAGGGGCAGATTGCTGCACCAAATGCAAAAATCGCCGTTGTTATCGGACGCTTTAACAGCTTTATTAATGAAAGCCTTTTGGAAGGCGCATTGGATGCGTTGAAACGCATCGGTCAAGTAAAAAATGAAAATATTACGTTGGTTCGCGTGCCGGGCGCGTATGAATTGCCATTAGTTGCTCGTCGATTAGCGGAAAGCAAAAAATTTGATGCCATCGTTGCATTAGGCACGGTGATTCGTGGTGGCACAGCACACTTTGAATATGTGGCAGGCGAAGCCAGCAGTGGTTTAGGCAAAGTGGCGATGGAATCTGACATTCCGGTGGCATTTGGCGTATTGACGACAGAAAACATTGAACAAGCCATTGAACGTGCTGGTACAAAAGCCGGTAATAAAGGCGCAGAGGCCGCATTGGTTGCGTTAGAAATGGTGAATCTTTTAAATCAAATTCAGGCGGTGTAACTTACGATGACCGAACAAGTGAAAAAAATTTCTCCTCGTCGCCGTGCCCGTGAATGTGCCGTACAAGCCCTATATTCTTGGGCAATTTCGCAGAACTCACCGGAAATCATCGAACTTAACTTCATGACCGAACAAGACATGAAGGGCGTAGATACCCCGTATTTCCGTAAATTATTTCGCCAAACCGTAGAGAACGTAGAGGCGGTGGAACGTACCATGCAAGGCTATTTGGATCGTAGTTTAGCGGAATTAGATCCAGTTGAGAAAGCCGTTTTGCGTTTAGCGGTGTATGAGCTGCAATTTGAGGTGGATGTGCCGTATAAAGTGGTAATCAACGAGGCGATTGAAGTTGCCAAAGTGTTCGGTGCAGACGAAAGTCATAAATACATTAATGGTGTATTGGATAAAATTGCACCACTCGTACGACGTTAATTTTCATTGAGACAGGGAGGCGCAATGAGAGAAGGGGAGTTTGATATTATTCAACGTTATTTTACTGCCTCTAAGCGTGCGCCTCGCAAAGATGTCCTCCTTTCGGTCGGTGATGATTGTGCCGTTACCGAACTGAATCGAAATCAACACCTCGCCATTACAACAGACACGATGGTTGAAGGCGTGCATTTTTTACCGAGTATCCGACCTGCGGATTTGGCTTATAAAGCCGTGGCGAGTAATTTGAGTGATCTTGCGGCGATGGGCGCAGAACCGGCTTGGATGTCCTTAGCCTTGACGATACCCAACATCGATCATGCATGGTTGACGGAATTTAGTGAGAGTTTTTTTTCGATTCTCGATCACTATAACGTGGATCTCATTGGCGGAGATACGACCAAAGGCCCGTTAAGTATTACCATTACCGCGCAAGGCATTATTGCGAAAGATAAAGCACTGTGTCGCCACAATGCCAATGTTGGCGATTGGATCTATGTATCCGGCACCTTGGGCGATAGTGCAGGCGGATTGTCTTATTTATTGCAAGGTAAAAGTGCGGTGAATTCTGCACAAGAATTTCTGATTCATCGTCATCTGCGTCCAACGCCGAGAGTGTTGCTGGGCATGGCGCTTTCTTTAACACGCTTAGCCAGTTCAGCGATTGATATTTCTGATGGTTGTGTGGCGGATTTGACGCACATTTTAGAACGTAGCCAATGTGGTGCGGTAATTGAGTTAGATAAATTGCCGCTATCGGCTGAATTAGTCAGTGAATTTGGTTTGGCACAGGCGGAGCAATATGCTTTGAGTGGCGGCGAAGATTACGAACTTTGTTTTACAGTGCCGGATAGCAACAAAGCCAAATTAGCTAAGGCATTGGCGCATATTGGCGTGAACTATACTTGCATTGGACAAATTCGTGCGATTCACCCTAAAAATAAAAATCGCATTCAATTCCAACGCCATGATCAACGGGTAGAAGTCGAATTCGCTGGCGGTTTCGATCATTTTAAATAGGTCTTTTATTATGGCTGTACCACAAAATCCCCTCGAACGGGTGACGTTGCGCAATCCTATTCATTTTCTCGCACTGGGCTTTGGCTCCGGTTTATTGCATCCGGCGCCCGGTACTTGGGGCAGTTTGGTGGGCGTGATCGTTGGCGCATTATTACTGCCTTGGCTCGGTGCAAAAACGTTTTTTATATTGATCGCACTTTGTTTCTTTCTCGGTATTTGGCTATGCGAACGCACCAGCCACGACATGGGCGTACATGATCATGGCAGCATTGTGTGGGATGAAATTGTTGCTGTTTTCTTGGTGCTGTTAGCCGTGCCGGAAGTGTCCTTATTTTGGTGCGCGATTGCGTTTGTAACCTTCCGTCTATTTGATATTTTAAAACCTTATCCGATCCGCTATTTCGATGAAAAACTCACCAACGGCTTCGGTATTATGGTGGATGATATTTTGGCAGCAGGTTATAGCATTCTCGTCATTCTTGCCCTAGCGCATTTTATCTAGCGACATCATGTTACATTTAATGTTCGTTCATTTAATGGGATTGCTTTCGCCAGGACCCGATTTCTTTTATGTCAGCCGTGCTGCGGCAATGCATTCTCGGCGAACCGCAATTTATGGTGTAATTGGCATTACGATTGGCGTGTCCATTTGGGCGACGGCTGCAGTGTTAGGTTTGGCGATTGTGTTCAAAACGATGCCGGCGTTGCAAGGCATTTTCATGGCATTGGGCGGTAGCTATTTGTTTTATCTCGGTGTGAAAATGGCTCGGGTCACAACCAACGCGGTATTTGATGAAACCCATTCGCGGCAAAACACGGCGTCTAAAAATGAAATCCTCAAAGGCTTGTTGGTGAATTTATCCAATGCCAAAGTGGTGATTTATTTCAGCAGCGTGATGTCTTTTGTCCTCGTCAATATCACCGAAACGCGGCAAATTTTGACCGCACTTTTGCTTATCACGTTAGAAACGTTTGTTTATTTCTATGTGATTTCCATTTTGTTTTCACGTCCGTTTACTAAACGTTTTTATAGCCGATATAGTCGCTATATTGACAATGTTTCCGGCGTGATTTTTATTTTATTTGGCGCGTACCTCATTTACAGTGGTGCGTTGAAAATCGTGGATTAGTTTAAATTGGAGAAGATTATGGCGTTAAGAATTGCCATCGTAGGCGCAGGCGGACGCATGGGGCGTCAGTTAATTCAAGCAGTGCAGAACGCAGAAGGCGTGGCATTAGGCGCAGCATTTGAGCGCAAAGGCTCTTCCTTAGTCGGCGCAGATGCCGGTGAGTTGGCGGGCATTGGCAATTTAGGTATTCAAGTGGGCGATGATTTAAATGCCGCCAAAGAACAATTTGATGTGCTGATTGATTTCACCCGTCCGGAAGGCACCTTAGAACATTTGGCATTTTGTGTGGCGAATCAAAAAAATATGATTATTGGCACGACAGGCTTTGATGACGCGGGCAAAGCGGCAATTAAAGCCGCAGCAGAACAGATTGGTGTTGTGTTTGCCTCTAACTTCAGCGTGGGGGTGAATCTAGTGTTTAAATTATTGGAAAAAGCCGCCAAAGTCATGGGCGATTATTGCGACATTGAAATCATTGAAGCGCATCATCGCCACAAAGTGGACGCTCCATCCGGCACTGCACTTTCCATGGGCGAACACATTGCCAAAACGTTGGGGCGTGATTTGAAAACCCACGGCGTATTTTGCCGTGATGGCATTATCGGTGAACGCAAACGAGATGAAATCGGCTTTTCTACGATTCGCGCTTCCGATGTGGTGGGCGAACATAGCGTTTGGTTTGCCGATATCGGCGAACGCGTTGAAATTGCCCACAAAGCTTCCAGCCGTATGACCTTTGCTAACGGCGCCGTGCGTGCGGCGAAATGGCTTGAAGGAAAAGACCAAGGCTTGTTTGATATGACGGATGTGTTGGACTTAAATAATTTATAAGCTAAGAAAAAAAACGCATAATTGAACCGCACTTTGAGAATTTTGAGAGAATGGCTTCACTTGAAAGAAGGGCTTAAAGTGCGGTCGTTTTTCACGGCGTTTTTACTGCGCCATCTTTTTCGCCGTCTTCAAAAATCCTTGCGCTGAATTGTAAATTTCCGCTTTGCCTTGGGCGTTGAGAATCATATCGGACATTTCACGGAAGGCGCCTTTGCCACCGCCTAACCCTAAGGTGTAATCGGCGCAGTTTTTGACATATTCCGGCGCATCGGCAACCGCGAAGGAAAGTCCACAAACAGCGAAAGCAGGGAGATCAACGCTGTCATCACCAAGGTAAGCCGTTTGCTCCGGTGCAACACCGGCTTGGCGGCATAATTCAAAACAGGCGCTTTCTTTTTCCAGCTTGCCTAAAAAAGCGAGTTTAATGCCTAAATCGGCAATGCGTTTGCGCAAAATGGCCGAATCACGCCCGGATAACACGGCGACTTGAATGCCGGCTTCCATCAACATCCGAATACCTAAACCATCGCGCACATGAAAACTCTTGATCGCTTCGCCGTTAGCATCGTAGTGCAGTAAACCGTCTGTTAATACGCCGTCCACATCGGTGATAACGAATTTCACCTGTTTTAATTTTTCTTGTAATTCTGTTGTCATTAGCTTGAGAACTCCACTAAACCTACCACATTTTGCGCATCATCCACCACAACCAAGGAATGTATTTTGTGCGCTTTCATATAATTTTCCGCTTCAGACAAATAGGTATCCTGATGAATGGTTTTCGGATGAGAGGTCATCAATTCCTGTGCGGTTTTGCTAAGCGTATTGGCACCGTTGGCCGTTAATGCACGACGAATGTCGCCATCGGTGATGATGCCGCGTAATTGCTGTTGCTCCATCACCAACGCTACGCCCATACGCCCTTCGTTCATAATGGTTAAGCAATCAGTGAATGAGGTATTCAACGTAGCGATCGGTAAACGGGTTTGCATTTGATCTTTCACACGGCATAACAAACGGCGGCCTAAGCTACCGCCCGGATGGAATTTCGCAAAATCTTCCGGTTGGAAATCGCGGGCGCACATTAAACAAACTGCCAACGCATCGCCTAATGCCATGGTCACAACCACGGAGGTGGTCGGGGCAAGGTTATTCGGGCAGACTTCCCGTTCTACGCTAATGTCCAACACATAATCCGCATGACGCGCTAAAGTAGAATTTTTATTAGAAGTGAGCGCAATGATTTTATTGCCGAAGTTTTTTAGGCTTGGAATGAGTTTGTTGACATCGTCGGTTTCGCCGCTGTAGGAAATGAGCATCACCACATCAATGGGTTTCAGCATGCCTAAATCGCCATGAAAGGCTTCCGTAGGATGCAGGAAAAAACTCGGTGTGCCGGTGGAAGCAAAGGTGGCGACCATTTTTTTGCCCACTAAGCCGGATTTGCCGATACCACCGATCACTAAGCGTCCTTTGCAATTTAAAATTAAATCAACAACGTCAGTGAAGGTGCCGTCTAATTTTTCGCTGAGTTGACCGAGGGCTTTTTCTTCAACGCCCAGTGTTTCCCGAGCAATTTGTAAATAATCCATTGAAGTTTCCTTATTGGCACAAAAGTGCGGTGTATTTTAGGCCTGTTTTTGTGGCGTTCATTCTAGCCCAACTTTTTACTTAACACTATATTTCACCTTGAATTTAAGCTATACTGCGCGCCTGAGTTGGTCAGGCAATCGCCGGTCTATTGAAGCCTCTAACATCGCGAAAGCGTAAACTGGGGGACAAGTAGGCGGGAGGAAAGTCCGGGCTACACAGGGCAGAGTGCCGGATAACGTCCGGGAGGCGAGAGCCTACGACAAGTGCAGCAGAGAGCAAACCGCCGATGGCCCGCAAGGGATCAGGTAAGGGTGAAAGGGTGCGGTAAGAGCGCACCGTGCCGCCGGTAACGGTTGGTAGCAGGGTAAACTCCACTCGTAGCAAGACCAAATAGGAATCCAATGAATGGCCCGTTCAGGATTCGGGTAGGTTGCTTGAGCGTATGTGTAAATATGCGCCTAGATGAATGATTGTCCACGACAGAACCCGGCTTATCGACCAACTCCCTTTTTCTTTTCAAAAAACATCGTCAAAATCCACCGCACTTTTCTCTTTTTTACAATAAAAAAACATTTTTTCTCATTGAATTCATTGGCATACTTGATTTTCCTTTTTTTGTCGCCATTATAGCCAAGCGTGTTTTTATTACTGTTTTATTTAGGAGTTTTTCATCGATGATGCGCATTTTACTTTTCCTTGCCACCAACATGGCAGTATTGTTGGTTTTTAACATCATTTTATCGTTGACCGGCATTCAATCTCGTGATGCGAGCGGTTTAATGCTGTTTGCCGCATTATTTGGTTTTGCGGGTTCGATTATTTCTCTATTTATGTCCAAAACCATGGCAATTCGTTCTGTAGGGGCTGAAGTGATTCAACAACCACGCAACGAAACAGAGCGTTGGTTATTGGATACCGTATATTCACAAGCAGATCGTGCCGGTTTGCCGCGCCCGGAAGTCGCCATTTATCATTCTGCAGATGTGAACGCGTTTGCCACCGGCGCAAGCAAAAACAATTCATTAGTGGCGGTGAGTACCGGATTGTTAAATAAAATGACCCGTGGCGAAGCCGAAGCAGTCTTAGCGCACGAAGTGAGCCACATTAAAAACGGCGATATGGTGACCATGGCGTTATTGCAAGGTGTGTTGAATACTTTCGTGATTTTCTTATCACGCATCATTGCAAACGTGGTGGCGAACTCCCGCAATCAGGGCAGTGAAAGCTCAAGCAATTCCGGGATCTATTTCTTAGTTTCGATGGTGCTTGAAATCGTATTTGGTTTCTTGGCAAGCATGATCGCCATGTGGTTCTCCCGCCAACGCGAATTCAGAGCCGATGCGGGTTCGGCGAATTTAGTGGGTAAGCAAAAAATGATTGATGCGCTAAAACGCTTACAAAACTTGCATGAGCCGGAAGAGCTGGAAGGTTCCACCTTGGCAGCATTTGCCATTAACGGTAAACGTGGTGGCGGCTTAACAGAATTGTTCTTAAGCCACCCGCCGTTGGAAAAACGGATTGAAGCATTGCAACAATTACCTTAAGTAAAATTTATCTTTAATAAATAGAGGCTTTTTTAAGCCTCTATTTTTTTATCCAAAGAAAATGGCTGAAAAGTTTCAGTCGAAAGGCAAACGGAAGAATAAAGTGCGGTCATTTTTCTCGATAAATCTTCGTTTTATTACGGAATAATTTCCGCGGTCATAGATAAATTGCGTGATTTTCTAAACAGTTAGTATTATTATTGACAAAATTTTAGATAAATTAATCATCACAGAGGATATTTATGCAGCATCTTAAAGAGCTTGTGGATAAAGCAAGAAATGCCATAGACAACATTGAAGATAAAAGCCTTGCAGCGCTTGATGAAATTCGCGTGGAATATTTTGGTAAGAAGGGTCATTTTACCCAATTAATGCAAGAATTGCGCAACGTGGCGGCGGAAGAACGTCCGGCAATGGGCGCGAAAATTAACGAAGCCAAACAAGCGGCATTAGATTTCTTAAATGCGAAAAAAGCAGAATGGGAACAAGCTCTATTAAATGCACAATTAGAAAATGAACGTATTGATGTGAGTTTACCTGGACGCAAAGTGGAAATGGGCTGTTTACATCCGGTTTCTATTACCATTGAACGCGTGACCAAATTCTTCTCTGAACTGGGTTTTTCTGTGGAATCCGGCCCTGAAATCGAAAGCGATTATTACAATTTTGATGCCTTAAATATTCCTAAACATCACCCTGCGCGTGCCGATCACGACACATTCTGGTTTAATCCTGAATTATTGTTAAGAACGCAAACTTCCGGGGTACAAATTCGTACCATGCAAAAACAGCAACCACCAATTCGCATTATGGCGCCGGGACGCGTGTATCGTAACGATTACGACCAAACCCACACACCGATGTTCCATCAAATCGAATTGTTGTATGTGGATAAACATGCGAATTTCACCGAATTAAAAGGCCTGTTGCACGATTTCTTACGTGCTTTCTTCGAAGAAGATTTGCAAGTGCGTTTTCGTCCGTCTTACTTCCCATTCACCGAGCCTTCTGCCGAAGTGGATGTCATGGGGAAAAACGGTAAATGGTTAGAAGTGTTGGGTTGCGGCATGGTACACCCAAATGTGTTACGCAATGTTGGTATTGACCCAAATGAATACTCCGGTTTCGCAGTGGGCATGGGGGTAGAGCGTTTAACCATGTTACGCTACAACGTCACAGATTTACGTTCATTCTTCGAGAATGATTTACGCTTTTTGAAACAGTTTAAATAATTTTGAGTGAGAGATAAGTATGAAATTTAGTGAACAATGGGTACGCGAATGGGTTAATCCGGCAATTTCTACGGAACAACTTTGCGAACAAATTACCATGTTAGGCTTGGAAGTTGACGGAGTAGAAAAAGTGGCCGGCGATTTCATGGGTGTTGTGGTGGGCGAAGTGGTGGAATGCGCACAACATCCTGACGCTGATAAATTACGCGTGACCAAAGTGAATGTGGGCGGCGATCGTTTGTTAGACATCGTGTGTGGTGCACCGAATTGTCGTCAAGGCTTGAAAGTCGCTTGTGCGGTAGAAGGTGCTGAACTACCGGGTGATTTCAAAATCAAGAAAACCAAATTGCGCGGACAACCTTCCGAAGGCATGCTTTGCTCATTCAGCGAACTCGGCATTGAATCTGATGCGAATGGTATTATCGAGTTGCCGCAAGATGCGCCTATCGGTACCAATCTACGTGATTATTTAAAATTAGATGATAACGCCATTGAAATTAGCTTAACGCCAAACCGCGCGGATTGCTTAAGCATTGCCGGCGTGGCGCGTGAATTAGCCGTGGTGAATAAACTCCACGAAAATCCACCGCACTTTGAGGTGGTTAAACCGACCATTAGCGATAAAGTACAAATTGATGTTCAAGCTGCCGAAGCTTGTCCGCGTTATTTATTACGCGTGATTAAGAATGTCAACGTTAAAGCGCAATCACCGATGTGGTTACAAGAGAAATTGCGCCGTTGCGATATTCGTTCTATTGATCCTATTGTGGATGTCACGAACTATATTTTGCTCGAATTAGGTCAACCAATGCACGCTTTTGATATGGCAAAAGTGGCACAACCGGTACAAGTTCGTATGGCGAAAGAAAATGAAGAGCTTGTATTGTTAGATGGCACCACAGCGAAACTTCAACCGAACACTTTAGTGATTGCCGACCAAAATGGTGCATTGGCAATGGCGGGGATCTTCGGTGGTGAAGCCAGTGGTGTGAATGTAGAAAACACAAAAGATGTGATTTTAGAAGCAGCATTTTTTGCGCCATTAGCGATTACCGGTCGAGCACGTCAATATGGTTTGCATACAGATTCTTCTCATCGTTTTGAGCGTGGTGTGGATTTCGAATTGCCACGTAAAGCAATGGAAAGAGCGACCGCACTTTTATTAGAGATTTGCGGTGGTGAAGCCGGTGAAATTTGTGAGGTGACTCATGAAGCCTATTTACCAAAACGTCAACAAGTCACATTACAACGTCACAAATTAGATGCGTTACTTGGGCATCATATTGAAACAGAAACGGTAACCGATATCTTACAACGCCTTGGTTTACAGGTTTCTTACGCGAATAACAGTTGGACGGCGGTTGCGCCATCTTGGCGTTTTGACATTGAAATCGAAGAAGATTTAATTGAAGAAGTGGCGCGTATTTATGGTTATAACAGTATTCCAAATAATGCGCCGTTGGCCCATTTGCGCATGCGCGAGCATAGCGAAGCAGATATTGAATTATCGCGTATCAAAGCGGCATTAGTGAGTTGCGATTTTTATGAAGCCATTACTTATAGCTTTGTTGATCCGAAAATTCAAAGTTTGTTACATCCGGAAATTAAACCGTTTATTCTACCGAACCCAATTTCTGTTGAAATGTCCGCGATGCGCGTTTCGCTATTAACCGGATTGTTAGGTGCAGTAAGTTATAACCAAAATCGTCAACAAAATCGTGTGCGTTTGTTTGAATTTGGTTTACGTTTTATTCCGGATGAAAAAGCCGAATTTGGCGTACGCCAAGAACAAGTCTTTGCGGCAGTGATGACCGGTTCTAAAGCGAATGAACAATGGAGCGAAAAAGCAGCACCTGCCGATTTCTATGATTTAAAAGGTTATATTGAAAACTTACTTTCATTAAGTTCTGCTGGAAATCGCGCAAAATTTGTAGCAAAATCATACACAGCGTTACATCCGGGCCAATCTGCTGCGATTATGCTAGACGGTGAAGAAATTGGTTTTATCGGTCAACTTCATCCGATGATTGCACAAAAAATCGGTATCAACGGCAAGGCATTTGTATGTGAAATTTCTATTGCGCCTATTTCTCGCCGTGATATTGCGAAAGCAAAAGAAATTTCCCGTTTCCCGGCGAACCGTCGTGATTTAGCTCTTGTGGTTGCAGATAGTGTTGCGGCAGACGATGTATTAGACGCTTGTCGTGTTGCAGGCGGTGATAAATTAACGCAAGTGAATTTATTTGACGTTTACCAAGGTAGTGGCGTCGCAGAAGGTCATAAGAGCTTAGCGATAAGTCTCGTGATTCAAGACAATGAAAAAACCCTTGAAGAAGATGAAATTAACGCAGTAATTTCAGCGGTATTATCTGAGTTAAAACAACGTTTTAATGCTTACTTGAGAGATTAAACTATGACATTAACTAAAGTAGAACTCGCCGAGAATCTTATTGAGAAATTTCATTTCAGCAAACGCGAAGCCAAGGATTTGGTCGAAAGTTTCTTTGAAGAAATTCGCGTTGCGTTAGAAACAGGGAATGATGTGAAATTATCCGGATTTGGTAATTTTGAGTTGCGCGATAAAGCCTCTCGTCCGGGACGGAATCCAAAAACCGGTGAAAGCGTGCCGGTTTCTGCCCGCCGTGTTGTGGTATTTAAACCGGGACAAAAATTGCGCAATCGGGTCGAAAAAGTTAAACCGAAAGCCTAATCAATATAAGCTATCAATAATCCTCTTGTTGATAGCTTTTTAGTTTGAGATCACTCATCAATGCGTATTTTAAAATCTTTAGTGTTTTGCGGTTGCGTACTGGCGTTAAGTGCCTGTTCCGGCAGTGGCTATCAGTCTTCAAAGCTTAATTACAAAGGGCAAATTAACGATCCCATCATGGCGATTGCTTTATTAAGCGAACAACAACATGAATGGGCGGGAACGCCTTATGTGCTTGGTGGACGGGGCCGTAAGGGCGTGGATTGTTCCGGTTTTGTACAGACCACGTTTTTCGATCGCTTTGGCATAAAATTGCCTCGTCAAACTAAAGAGCAAGCCAATTATGGGCAATATATCGAAAAAGAAGATATTCAAACCGGAGATTTGGTTTTCTTTAAAACCGGGCGTGGGCCAAATGGCTATCATGTCGGCATTTATGTCAAAGAAGACAAATTCTTGCACGCCTCAACAAAAGGCGGAGTGGTTTATTCTTCCTTAAACAGTGATTACTGGCGAAAAACTTATTGGCAAGCGAGACGAATCTAAAATACCGCTTTTCTCACCAGCGCGAACAGATCAGGGCGAACAGCTCTTCGTCGTAAGACTCGCCATGTTTATATCACAAGAAAGTAGTACAACATGAAATTTATTATCAAATTATTTCCTGAAATTATGATTAAAAGCGAATCCGTGCGGAAACGGTTCGTGAAAATTCTGACCAGTAATATCCGTAATGTGTTGACAAAGCATGATGATACAGTCGCGGTAATAAAGCATTGGGATTACATCGAAGTGCGGTCGAAAATCGACGCAAATTTACCGATGCTTATCGAGCAATTACAACGCATTCCAGGCATTCACCATTTTCTGCAAGTGGAAGAGAAGCCCTTCGCGAACTTGCATGAGATTTTTGAGCAAACACTGTCAGACGTGGCATCCCAATTAGAAAATAAGACTTTTTGCGTGCGTGTGAAACGTAAAGGCAAACATGAATTTAATTCACTGGAAGCTGAGCGTTACATTGGTGGCGGATTGAATCAACATATTGCTAGCGCCAAAGTACAACTGAAAAATCCGGATGTGACGGTGCGTATTGAAATTGAAGACGACAAAATGATGTTGGTTCGCGCTCGTTATGAAGGTATCGGCGGTTATCCGATTGGCACGCAGGAAGATGTGTTGTCGCTCATTTCCGGCGGGTTTGACTCTGGTGTATCCAGTTATATGTTGTTACGTCGCGGTTCACGTGTGCATTATTGCTTCTTTAATTTAGGCGGCGCAGCGCACGAAATTGGCGTGAAACAAATGGCGTATCACATTTGGCAACGTTACGGCAGTTCCCATAAAGTGCGTTTCGTGGCGATCAATTTTGAAGGCGTGGTGGGCGAGATCCTCGAGAACGTGGATAACGGGCAAATGGGCGTGGTGCTCAAACGCATGATGGTGCGCGCGGCGTCCAAAATCGCGCAACGTTTCGACATTCAGGCGATTGTGACAGGGGAGGCGCTAGGACAGGTTTCCAGCCAAACCTTAACCAATTTGCGTTTAATTGATGAAGCCGCCGAGGTGTTGGTGTTACGCCCGTTAATTACACACGACAAAGAACAAATCATCGCCATGGCAAAACATATCGGCACCGATGATATTGCCAAATCCATGCCGGAATTTTGCGGTGTGATTTCCAAAAATCCGACAGTGAAAGCGATCAAAGCGAAAATTGAACAGGAAGAAGGTAATTTCAATTTTGCCGTGTTAGAAAGTGCGGTGGAAAATGCGCAATATTTAGATATTCGCCAAATTGCCGAGCAAACGGAGAAAGACGTCGTTTCCGTGGATGCCGTGTCTGTGTTGGGTGAAAATGATGTGATTATTGATATTCGTAGCCCGGAAGAAATCGATGAAAACCCGTTACACATTGAAAATCAAGCGATGATTCAGCTGCCGTTCTATAAACTTTCCGGTCAATTCGCTGAGTTGGATCAAAGTAAGCATTATGTGCTGTATTGCGAACGTGGCGTGATGAGTAAGTTGCAGGCGCTGTATTTGAAAGAAAGTGGATTTAATAACGTGAGTGTGTTTAAAAAATCACGTTAAAATCGACCGCACTTTAAAGGATGACGGGATACTGATGAGATATTATCATGCCTATCCCGTCGATAAATACAAAAAACGCTTGAGAATTATGTTAAAACCGCTTTTCTTCACTGCGCTTTTCTTTCCGACTTTGGTCATGGCGCAGTCTTATATTGTCTATGATTTTACCAATAACCGAATGCTGGAAACTCACCAACCAAACAGCGTGCAACCTATCGCCTCTGTGACAAAGTTGATGACCGCGATTGTCTTTCTAGAACATAATCGAAATGCGCGTTGCACAACGTCCATTACCGGTGAGGATATCGACCATATCAAAGGCACGCACACGACCTTACCCAAAGGCACTCCCATCGCCTGTCATGAATTATTAAAAGCCATGTTGGTGCATTCTGATAATTACGCCGCTCATGCATTATCCCGTTCAGCAGGTATGAGCCGTGTGCAATTTATTCAAAAAATGAATGAAAAGGCACGAACATTGGGTATGACATCCACTCATTTTAGCGACAGTTCCGGGTTATCTACCGGCAATGTGTCCAGCGCGTTGGATTTAGTCAAATTGGCTAAATATTCGCTGAATAAAGCCGAAATTAACTCCCTTTCCAACCTTTCCTCAACCCATATCAACACGGGAAAGCGCCGTGTTTTTGTGAAAAATACCAACAAATTGGTGCGGGATGAAATATTCAGTGCGGCAGTGAATAAAACCGGTTACATCCGCGAATCAGGATACAATTTGGTATTCGTCAATAAAGTGCCTTGTCATCAAGCCATCATTGGTGTGATAAGCCTGAATAACGCCTCTTCCGCTTCGCGTTCTAATTTCACCAAGAATAAACTGGAAAAATACGGCTGCACCGCATTAAATAACAAAGTGCTCAGTGATTTTGTTGAGGATGTGCAATACGAAGAAGGCTATGATGAAGAAGGGATGGACGCTTTGATCAAAAAGGTGACGGAATAATCAGCATTGATCTGCTGAGTGGTGAAAACGTGGCTTTTTTTGACCGCACTTTCCATTTTCAAGCTGTTAGAAAAAGCAAATTCCTGTATAATTCCCGCAATTTTTTGTTAAAATTAACCTGTTGTGAGATCCCTCATGCTTGACACATCACAAACCATTCCCGAACTGGTCTCCTGGGCGAAAGAACGTGAGTTTTCCTTAAATTTACCGACAGAACGTTTGGCATTTTTATTGGCGATTGCCATTTATAATAATGAACGTTTTGACGGTGAAATGTTAGAAGCTGACTTAGTCGATATTTTCCGCCACATTTCCACCGCCTTTGAACAATCTCAAGAAACAATTGCCGTTCGTGCGAATAACGCCATTAATGAACTGGTTAAACAACGTTTTCTCAACCGTTTTAGCAGTGAATTTACCGAAGGTTTAGCGATTTATCGCTTAACGCCGTTGGGTGTTGGTGTATCCGATTATTACATTCGTCAACGTGAATTTTCCGCCTTACGTCTTTCCGTTCAACTTTCCATTGTGGCCGATGAAATCCAACGCGCCTCCGATGCCGCGGAAGAAGACGGTGATGAGCATTATTGGCGTCGCAATGTGTTTGCGCCGTTGAAATATTCCGTTGCAGAAATTTTTGACAGCATTGATTTATCACAACGCGTAATGGATGAAAATCAACAAAGCATTAAAGAAGATATCGCCGCCCTGTTAACCAAAGATTGGCAAGCGGCGATTTCCAGCTGTGAGCATTTATTGGATGAAACGTCCGGCAATTTACGGGAACTTCAAGACACCTTAAATGCTGCCGGTGATAAATTACAGGCGCAGTTATTGCGTATTCAAGATTGTGTGATCGGTCGCCAAGAATTGTATTTTATCGAACAATTAATCATTGATTTACAAGCCAAACTAGACCGTATTATCAGTTGGGGACAACAAGCTATCGACTTGTGGATCGGCTACGACCGCCACGTGCATAAATTTATCCGTACCGCCATTGATATGGATAAAAATCGTGTCTTTTCCCAACGTTTACGCAATTCTATTCATCATTATTTCGACAATCCTTGGTTCTTGTGGACAGCGCAAGCAGAGCGTTTAGTTGATTTGCGCGATGAGGAATTAGCGCTGCGTGAAGAAGATGCCTTGGGCGAATTGCCGGAAGAATTACAATTTGAATCGTTAGCCGATATTCGTGAAAAAATTGTCGAACACATGCAAGGCTTATTAATTGATTACCGCGAACAAAATCGTCCGATTAATTTAAGTTTAGTGTTGAAGCAACAATTAGAAAATTATCCTTTGACACAACATTTTGATGTGGCGCGAATTATCGTGGATCAGGCTGTGCGTTTAGGTATTGCTGGCGATGACTTGGCAGGTATCTATCCTCATTGGACAGAAATTAACGATTACGGCGCAGAAGTTCAGGCGCATATCATTGATAAATATTAAAAGTGCGGTCGAAAATCCACGCGTTTTTTGAGTCGTATTTCGCTATCGCATAAATAAGACAATAACAGAGCAATTCAGTTAGAGAAAAAATAATGACAGACAACCTTCAAGATGTAATTTCCCCAAAATTGGCAGCTGCCATTGCCAATCCGTTATTTCCGGCTGTGGACAGCCAGTTGCGTTCCGGTAAGCACATTAGTACGGAACATTTGGATAACCACGCTTTTTTACTTGATTTTCAAATGGAACTGGATCTGTTCTATCGTCGTTATAATGTGGAATTGATTCGCGCACCGGAAGGTTTTTTCTATTTACGCCCGAAAGCGACAACACTCATTGCCCGTTCTGTGTTAACTGAATTGGAAATGTTAGTGGGTAAGGTGTTGTGTTATTTGTATTTAAGCCCGGAGCGACTAGCCCAACAAGGCATTTTTAGTACTCAGGAAGTGTATGACGAATTGTTGAATTTAGCGGATGAAGGCAAATTGCTAAAAGCGGTGAATCAACGTTCCAGCGGTTCTGATTTGGATAAACAAAAATTGTCTGAAAAAGTGCGTGCGGCAATCGGTCGTTTGCGTCGTTTAGGCATGATTTATACCGTAGGCGAACCGAACAGCGGCAAATTTACCATTTCTGAATCGGTATTCCGTTTTGGCGCGGAAGTGCGTGCCGGTGATGACCCGATTGAAGCACAATTACGCTTAATTCGTGATGGGGAAGCGGCAACACCACAATCTTTACAAGCTGAAAAAGCCGCATTACAACGCGATACAGAAAGTACTGAAAACGATACTGACGTTGAAGACGAATTCGTAGAAGAGGAACAAGAATAATGACTGAAGAATTATCCCTGGAAAATGAAGTAATGGATATAGCATCCTCTGATGTAGCGCCGGTTATCTTTAACCAAAACAGTGGGGTAGAACGCGGTAAGTTCCGTTCTTTAACGCTCATCAACTGGAACGGTTTCTTTGCCCGTACCTTTGATTTAGACGAATTGGTGACCACACTTTCAGGTGGTAATGGTGCCGGTAAATCTACCACCATGGCCGGATTTGTGACAGCGTTGATTCCAGACTTAACCTTATTGCACTTCCGTAACACCACGGAAGCCGGTGCCACAAGCGGTTCGCGTGATAAAGGTTTGCACGGTAAATTGCGTCCGGGCGTGTGTTACGCGGCGTTGGATACCATCAATTCCCGTCATCAACGGATTATTGTGGGTGTACGTCTGCAACAAGTGGCAGGCCGTGATAAAAAAGTCGATTTAAAAACCTTTTCTATTCAAGGCGTAGAATTGTCTGTCAATCCGACCGCACTTTTCACCGAAACCATTAACGAACGTCAAGCGCGCGTACTGACCTTAAATGAATTAAAAGACAAAGTTGAACAGGGCGGCGCCCAATTTAAACAATATCATTCCATTACTGATTACCACGGCATGATGTTTGATTTGGGGATTATTCCAAAACGTTTACGTTCTTCTTCAGACCGTAGCAAATTCTATAAACTTATCGAAGCCTCTTTATACGGCGGTATTTCCAGTGCCATTACCCGCTCATTACGGGATTATTTATTGCCGGAAAATCTTGGTGTGAAAAAAGCCTTCCAAGACATGGAAAGTGCTTTACGTGAAAACCGTATGACGTTGGAAGCCATTAAAGTCACCCAAGCAGACCGCGATTTATTCAAGCATTTAATCACCGAATCGACCAATTATGTGGCGGCGGATTATATGCGAAATGCCAACGAGCGTCGTGGCAACATTGAAACCGCATTAAATTTCCGCCAAGAATGGTATAAAGCCAGATCTGAACAGGATTTATCACAACATCGTTTAGTTGAATTAAGCCGTGAAGCCGCTGAGTTAGCCGAAAGTGAAAGAATCCTGGAAGTGGATCATCAAAGCGCGCTTGATCACCTGAATTTAGTGTTAAATGCGTTACGTCATCAGGAAAAAATTTCTCGTTACCAAGAAGATGTCAGTGAACTGACCGAGCGCTTAGAAGAACAGAAAATGGTGGTTGAAACTGCTAACGAGCAACTGGAAGAAAGTCAGACGCAATTTGAACAAACAGAACAAGAAGTTGACAACTTGCGTTCCCAATTAGCAGATTATCAGCAAGCTCTTGATGCACAACAAACGCGTGCATTGCAATATCAGCAAGCCATTCAAGCCTTAGAAAAAGCCAAGACGTTGTGTGGATTAGCCGATTTATCGGTAAAAAACGTGGAGGCATATCACGAAGAATTTGAAGCGCAGGCGGAAGTGTTGACGGATAAAGTACTTGAGTTAGAGCAAAAAATGTCTATTTCCGAGGCGGCAAAAACCCAATTTGATAAAGCCTATCAATTGGTTTGCAAAATTGCCGGTGAGGTGCCACGTTCTGCCGCATGGGAAAGTGCCAAAGAGTTGTTACGCGAATATCCGACACAAAAACTTCAAGCACAACAAACGCCGCAATTACGCGCTAAGTTACATGAATTAGAACAACGTTTAAATCAACAACAAAGTGCGGTAAGATTATTAAACGATTTTAATCAACGTGCGAATCAAAGCTTAGAAACGGCGGATGAATTGGAAGCGTTCTATGGCGATCAAGAAGCCTTAATTGAAGATTTATCTGCCGAACTTTCCGAGCTGGTTGAGCAACGTTCAACGCTACGTCAAAAACGTGAAAATTTGACCGCACTTTATGATGAAAACGCACGTAAAGCGCCGGCTTGGTTAACCGCGCAAGCCGCATTGGAACGCTTGCAGGAGCAAAGCGGAAAACAATTCGCAGACAGTCAGGATGTGATGAATTTCATGCAATCACAGCTGACCAAAGAGCGCGAATTAACCATGGCACGCGACCAGCTAGAACTTCAACGTCAGCAATTAGACGAACAAATTAGCCGTTTAAGTCAGCCGGATGGTTCGGAAGATGCCCGTTTGAATGTGCTGGCAGAATGTTTCGGTGGCGTGTTGCTGTCTGAATTATACGATGATGTGCCGATCGAAGACGCGCCTTATTTCTCTGCCTTATACGGCCCGGCACGCCACGCCATTGTGGTGCGTGATTTGAATGCGGTGAAAGAGCAACTCGCTAATTTAGAAGATTGCCCGGAAGATTTGTATTTAATTGAGGGCGATCCGGCGGCGTTTGACGACAGCGTACTTTCTGCACAAGAGTTGGCGTTTGGCGTGGTCGTTCAGGTGTCCGATCGTGAATTACGTTATTCCAAATTCCCTGAAATTCCGTTGTTCGGCCGTGCGGCTCGTGAAAAACATTTAGAAGAATTACAGGCTAAACGTGAAGAAGTAGCAGAGCAGTACGCACAGCGTGCTTTTGACGTGCAAAAATGTCAGCGTTTACATGAGCATTTTAGCCAGTTTGTTGGTTTGCATTTAGCTTTGGCATTCCAGGCGAATCCGGAACAAGTGATGGCGCGGACCAATCAACAACGTAATGAAATTGAACGCGAGCTTAATCAATTGGTGATCGGCGAGCAGCAAATTCGTCTTCGTTTAGATGATGCGAAAGAAAGAATGCAGTTGTTGAATAAATTAATTCCGCAATTGCCATTATTGGCTGATGATAGCTTAACTGATCGCATTGAAGAATGCCGTGAGCAATTAGATTTGGCAGAGCAGGATGAATTATTTATCCGTCAACACGGCGTCACGTTGTCACAATTAGAGCCAATTGCTAACACATTACAAAGCGCCCCGGAAAATTACGAGCACTTAAAAGCTGATTATGAACAAGCCATTCAGCTACAAAAACAAGTGCAACAAAAAGTCTTTGCCTTGGCGGATGTGGTGCAACGCAAAGCGCATTTCAATTATGCGGAAAGCGTACAAACGGAAACCTCTGAATTAAATGAACAGTTACGCGCGCGTTTAGAACAAATGCAGCAACAACGCGAAATTCAGCGCGAACAATTACGTCAAGTTCAAGCGCAATATGCTCAGTACAATCAAGTGTTGATTCAATTGCAAAGTTCTTTCAACAGTAAAAATCAAATGTTGCAGGAATTGATGCAAGAAATTGGCGAGTTGGGTGTACGTGCTGATGAAGGGGCGGAAGAGCGTGCCAAAATTCGTCGTGACGAGTTATATCAACAACTTTCTACTAATCGCCAACGCCGTTCTTACATTGAAAAACAACTTACTCTTATCGAAAGTGAAGCGGAAAATCTGACTCGTCGTATTCGTAAAGCAGAACGTGATTATAAAACCCAGCGTGAGTTGGTGACGGCAGCGAAAATGAGTTGGTGTGTGGTGCTTCGTTTATCCCGTAATTCTGATGTAGAAAAACGTTTAAATCGTCGTGAATTAGCCTATTTATCCGCAGATGAATTACGTTCCATGTCGGATAAAGCGCTAGGAGCGTTGCGTACAGCGGTTGCTGACAACGAATATCTGCGTGATGCTTTGCGTTTATCAGAGGATAGCCGTAAACCGGAAAATAAAGTGCGGTTCTTTATCGCCGTATATCAACATCTGCGCGAACGTATTCGTCAGGATATTCTGAAAACCGATGACCCGATTGATGCAATTGAACAAATGGAAATCGAGCTTTCCCGCTTAACGGAAGAATTGACCGGTCGTGAACAAAAATTGGCGATCAGTTCTGAAAGTGTAGCGAATATCATGCGTAAAACTATTCAACGTGAACAAAATCGCATTCGTATGCTGAATCAAGGACTACAAAATATCGCCTTTGGTCAGGTGAAATCAGTGCGTTTAGTGGTGAATATTCGTGATACGCATGCCATGTTGTTGGATGCGTTATCCGGCAATCAGTCGGATTATCAAGATCTGTTCAGCGATAATCGCATGACTTTCTCTGAGGCCATTGCGAAGCTGTATCAACGCCTCAACCCGCATATTGATGTAGGGCAACGTACTGCGCAAACCATCGGTGAAGAATTATTGGATTACCGTAATTACCTCGACTTAGAAGTGGAAGTTTACCGTGGCGCAGATGGTTGGTTGCGCGCAGAAAGCGGCGCATTATCTACCGGGGAAGCTATTGGTACCGGTATGTCCATCCTCTTAATGGTGGTACAAAGCTGGGAAGAAGAAAGCCGTCGTATTCGTGGCAAAGATATCGTGCCGTGCCGTTTATTATTCCTAGATGAAGCGGCTCGTCTTGATGCGAAATCCATTTCTACTTTGTTTGAGCTATGCGAACGTCTAGATATGCAACTACTGATTGCTGCACCGGAAAACATCAGCCCGGAAAAAGGTACTACCTATAAACTGGTGCGTAAAATCTCCGGCAATCACGAACACGTTCATGTGGTCGGCTTACGCGGATTCGGCGCAACGGAGTAGTTTAATAAATAAAGAAGTGCGGTTAAAAAATGAAGTGTTTTTTGATCTGCCCCCAAAATCTAGAATCGTAGCGTGCAACTTGTTGCACGAAATCATGAATGCCCGAAAGGGTTAAATAACGTTCCGTGCATGATTTGGTCGTGCTTGTTGCACGAAATCATGAATATCCGGAAGGGTTAAATAACGTTCCGTGCGTGATTTGGTCGTGCATCAAGATGCACGCTACGCGCGAAATCGGGAATGTCCGGAAGGGTTAAATAACGCTCCGTGCGTGATTTGGTCGTGCATCAAGATGCACGCTACGCACGAAATCATGAATGCCCGAAAGGGTTAAATAGCGCCTAGTGCGTGATTTGGTCGTGCATCAAGATGCACGCTACGTGCGAAATCGTGAATTACGCATTCGAGGTTAATCATTCGTGCAATAGGTATAATAAAAAACCTGTGCTGAGTGTTTCTCAGTCACAGGTTTTTTTGATCGCGTTATGGCAATATTATTGTTTTATACCACCAAATGCACCGCGAGATTGATCCGCCTCATTGGTAAATAATCCACCCATTTCTTGAGCATTTTCGCCGAAGAAACCGCCTTGAGTTTTAATACCATTCACTTCACCCGCAAAACTGTTTCCAGTGATTTTACCGCCAAATTTCATATCAGGTACAAATCTACTTTTTTTGATATTAATATCAATAACTTTGTTAGCAAAATCTGCTGTAGCAGTCATTCCAGTTCTTTGACTATCACCTCCATCTTTCTTATAAGCAGCACCGCCATCGTACTCTACTTTGCCTGCTGTCGGGATTTGTGCAAGTACTGTTGGATTTCCTTGAGCGTAGAAATATTGCTTATCAGTTAAATTATAAAAATATGTACCAAATGCACTAGATTTAAAATCAGAATTACTTAAAATACTCTGCCCATCTTTTACCATATGATATGGGTCACGGTATTCGTCGTCCAAACCATCTGGATCTATATTAGCTGTTCTGACAACAGGGATATCCACTAATTTGCCGTTGTTATCTCTAATTGTTAGATCACGGATGTCAGCTGTTAATACAGAATTTAACTCATTTTTTGCAAGATTTATTGTGCCACCAGAAATAGTATCTTTCATTTCACCACTAGCACCACCGAAAACTTTATCACTTAATGGAATACGGGCTTTTTCATCAGCTTGTAACGTTTCTAATTGTTTTAAACGTTTTTCAGCCTCTTTCTGTGCTTCTTGAGCAGCATTTTTCTCTGATTCAGTTTTTTGGCTGTTAGCTTGTGCCGCTTTGGCAGCCTCTTCGGCTTTTTTTAATGCCTCTTGTGCAGCGTTTTTTTCAGCTTCAGTCTTTTGGCTATTAGCTTGTGCAGCTTTGGCTGCCTCTTCGGCTTTTTTCAATGCCTCTTGAGCGGCTTTTTTCTCAGCTTCAGTTTTTTGGGTGCTTGCTTGTGCAGCTTTAGCGGCCTCTTCGGCTTTTTTCAGTGCTTCTTGAGCGGCATTTTTCTCAGCTTCAGTCTTTTGATTATTGGCTTGTGCAGCTTTAGCGGCCTCTTCGGCTTTTTTCAGTGCTTCTTGAGCAGCATTTTTCTCTGTGTCAGTTTGTTGGCTTTGTGGTTTTTCTGTTTGAGTTGCCTCTTCAGCTTTTTTGTCTGATTCAGTTTGTTTTTGGCTATTCGCTTTTGCTGCTTCTTCCGCCTTTTTCACGGCAGCTTCCGCTTTTTTATTGGCTTCTGCAATTTTTTGGTTGAGTTCAATTTCGGTTTGACGAATTTGTTCAGAATTGTCTGTACCGCCTTTTGAACTGGAAGAACACGCACTTAATGCCATAATACAAGAGAGTGCAATGATTGAGGGTTGAAGTTTATTCATAGGAAAGTCCTTTAAATGAGTTTATAGATTAAATAGACAGGTATACAATCATACAAAGAATGAGAATAATTTGCAATAGTATTGTCAAATTTATTTAAATTTTGTAAACTTTCTCGCTGTATTACTTAATAAACTCTCAGGTGAATATATGCCTCTTAAATATCCTCTTTCCTTAGGTGCATTATGCGTGCTAGTAGGTTTGCAAGCATATGCAGAAGAACAAACCGCATTAGATACTATTACCGTTGATGGAAATGCGACTGAAGTCAAAGCGAATCAAATCAAAAAGACACGTAAAGTGATTCAAGAAGAGCTGATCGCGGATAATTATGACTTGGTGCGTTATGCCACCGATGTCGGCATTAGTGATAATGGTCGGCGCAATAAAGGCTTTGCGATGCGTGGCGTTGAAGGCAATCGCGTTGGTATTAGTATTGATGGGGTGAATTTACCTGATTCAGAAGAAAATTCACTTTATGCGCGTTATGGTAATTTTAATAGTTCACGTTTGAGTATCGATCCTGAATTGGTGCAAGGCATTGATATTATGCGTGGTGCGGATTCTTTCAATGCCGGAAGTGGTTCATTAGGCGGTTCAGTAAATTACCGCACTTTAGGGGCAGATGATATTATTCTGCCGGAACAAAAGTGGGGTGTCTTGCTTAAAAATGGTTATGCCAGTAAAAATCGCGAATGGACAAACACATTAGGTGTTGCCTATAAAGATGATAAATTTGATGCAACATTACTTTATTCTTATCGCAATGGCCATGAGATGAAAAGTCGTGGCAATGGCGAGGACATCTCCGGCAATGCGAGAGGAATTCCTGATCCGTCACATCATAAAAATCACAGTTATTTAGCAAAGATGGGGTATTTTATTACGCCGTCACATCGTGTGAGTGCGTCATTTAACGGTCAAAGTGCGGATAATTTTATTGATGAAAAATCTTATACGCTCAATCTCAGTTCTTGGCGTGAGTCTAAAGATATTGGAAAACGCTATAACGCCAATTTAGCCTATGAATATTTTCCGGAAAATAATCGTTGGTTAAGTTATTTAAGAACCGATTTAGATTGGCAAAAAACAGATATTGGTTCAAAAAACTATAAAGGCGGACGACGCTATAATTCTGATTTGACAAAACTTTTACCGCAAAAGCATTTATATGAAATTCAAGATACGCATATGAATACACGTTTTATGCGTGCCTCATTACGTGCTGAGCTTATGCCATGGGAAAGCCCTTGGGGAAGTCATCAATTCACATTAAGAAGTGGAATTTCGCAAAAAGATTTTGATAACCGTAACAACCATGAATATCCCAACGATAAAGACAGTAGTGCAAAAGATAGCGAATCTATTCAGCATCCGGTAAGAACACGTTCGTTTTTTGCTCAATTACAAGATAGCGTTACATGGAATGATATGTTCTCTAGTCAATTAGGCGTTCGTTATGACTGGGACGAATTAGTACCACAGGATTTAAAAGCCACTTGCCGTGCTTGTAGTCGTAAACCGGCTTCAAATACCTTTCAAAGTCTAAGTGGATCATTAGGGCTAGACGCACAACTTAATGATATTTGGAAAGTCGGTTATAACGTTTCCAGCGGTTTCCGTATTCCAACAGCATCTGAAATGTATTTTTCTTATGAACATCCTGCCGGTAACTGGATTCCGAATCCGGATTTAAAAGCTGAACAGGCATTAAATCAGTCTATTCACATTCAAGCGGCGCATCAATTAGGTCTCTTTGGGCTAAATGTTTATCATACCCGCTATAAAAACTTCCTCACTGAACAGGAATCAACCTATAAAAAATGGAATAAATTTTATAATTCGCATAGTGCCAGCTATGGTCAGCAGCCTTATTACACCACCATTGCACAGCAAGCAGTCAATATTGATCGTGCGCGAATTTCCGGTTTGGAGTTCAATAGTAAAGTTAACTTAGATCAGGTGATTTCGACAATTCCACAAGGTTGGAAATTCCTTGCTAATCTTGGTTATGCCAAAGGAAAATTAAGTGGCACGGAAGCAAGTTTGCTGTCTATTCAGCCGATTAAAGTCATTTTAGGCGTTGGTTATGAAGATCCGAATGACCGTTGGGGGATTAATGCCAAAGCAAGCTATCTCGGGGCGAAAAAAGCCAAAGATGCGCAAGTTGTCCAATATACCTCAAATTTTGTGAGAGAGGTTAAAACCTATCCTTATCTTAATGGTTCCGCCGTGTTATTCGATTTATATGGCTTTTATAAAGTCAATCGTCATGTCACATTACGAGCCGGGGTGTATAACATATTGAATCGTAAATATCACACATGGGATACTTTACGTGGAATTAATAAAGTGAGCACCACTGATTCGGTAGATAAAGAAGGAAAAGGGTTAGAACGTTTTTATGCACCGGGACGCAATGTTGCCGGTTCTATTGAAATTCGTTTCTAATTTATCAAGACTTAGTTCAAGTCATTCTAAACGAGAAAGCCCTGATATCTCAGGGCTTTTTTCTTAAAATAATTGTTTAATTTGTGCGGTGCCTAAATGTCCCGGCAATGTTTTTTGCAGTGTGAAATTGGCATCCAATACTAAACTGGACGGATAACCGCGTACTTTTCCGCGTTTAATGACTTCGCCGTTTTCATCGAGCAACACAATGATGTTTTTGTAATCCAACCCTTTGTACCACTCAATGAAATCTTGGGTTTCCTTTTCGCCTTTGGCTCCCGGTGAAACGATGGTGATCACATCAAAGTTTTTGTTTTGATCGGCACTGAGTTCGTTAATTTCCGCTAAGCCGGCAAGGCAAATCGGGCACCAAGACGCCCATGTTTTAACGTAAACCGGTTTGCCTTTGGTAGTAACTTGATCGAGTGTGACCACGTTATTATTTAAGTCCTTAAATTGAATGTCTTTCAATGTATTTTCTCCTTCAGCAAAGCTATTTACGCTGAATGCCATTAATAATAATGCAATGATTTTTTTCATAGTTAATACGTCCTTTTATCGTAAGTTATTGTAAGTTATTGGTAATGAGTAAAACGCCCATGACGATAATTAATAATCCACCGACAATTTTAAATTTACCCAAGTGTTTATTCAGTGCTTTGCTGCGTTTGAGCAATTCTTGGGAAAACAAAGAGAACAGCACAAACGGGGTAGCCAAACCGAGTACATAAACTAACATCATTCCTGCACCGTATAATGCAGATCCTTCGTCACCGGAAAGTGCCAACACGGAAGCTAAAATCGGACCGATACAAGGTGTCCAGCCAAGACTAAATGTCAATCCGAGGAAAAAGGCTTCAAAGGAGGCACTTTTGCCTTCGGTTTTCACTTCCACCACTTTGGTTCTTTCTAAGAAATTCAACTTGATAATACCTAATTGGTGAATCCCTAAAATAATGACGATAATGCCGGCAATGATTCTGACGTTGTCATTAAAGAATAAATTGCCGAGAAAACCGAAGCTAAATCCAAGGCTCACAAAGGTTAAGGATAAGCCTGCAATGAACAAAAAGGTGTTCAGAATCTTTCTGCCGCCTTTCGCCAAAATGCCAAAATAAATAGGAATAATGGGGAAGATACAAGGCGACAAAAAGGAGGCTAGACCGGCAAGGAAAACCGTGCCGATTAATAATTGCTGATCAAACATCTTTTACTCCTTCACCGCATTAATCAGGTAGCCATAGTTTTCCTTTGCCATGTCTTCCAATGGAATAAATTTGATGGAAGCGCTGTTAATGCAATAGCGTAAACCGCCTTTATCTTTCGGGCCATCATCAAACACATGACCTAAATGGGCTTTTCCGCTACGGCTGATGACTTCCGTTCTGAGCATATTAAAGCTGTGATCGTCTTGATAAGTTACCACCTCTTTGGCAATCGGTTTGGTGAAACTCGGCCAACCGCAACCGGACTCAAATTTATCCTTAGAGGAGAACAACGGTTCGCCGGTAGTGACATCCACATAGATGCCCGGTTTGAAGTTATCCCAATACTCATTGCTGAAAGAATGTTCGGTATTTTTGTTTTGCGTTACGCTATATTGCAGCGGGGTTAATTTTGCTTTGAGCTCCGCATCGCTTGGTTTGGGATAGTCTTTTTCGTCAATAATGACGTTATTGGCTTGTTCCAAATCGATGTGGCAATAGCCGTTTGGGTTTTTCTTTAAATAATCCTGATGATAGTCTTCCGCTAACACGTAATTGCGTAACGGTTCCACTTCAATTTGAATTTTGTTTTTGTATTTTTCTTGCAGTGTGGCAAGTTCTTTTTCAATCACAGCTTTATCCGCGACGTCTTGATAATAAATACCGGTGCGATATTGTCTGCCGCGGTCATTACCTTGTTTGTTGACACTGGTCGGATCAATAACCTGAAAATAATATTTCAGTAATTTATCTAACGAAATTTTATTGCGATCATAGGTCACTTTTACCGTTTCTGCGTGATCCGTAATACCGATCATTTGATAACTGGTTTTGTCGCCTTTGCCGTTAGCATAGCCGGACACGGCATCTTCTACACCGTAAATACGTTCCATATAAGCTTCAATGCCCCAAAAACAGCCACCGGCTAAATAAATCTCGTGAAGATCTTTTGTTGCTTCAGACATATTGCTTTTCTCCATGGTTGGTTGAACGTGATTTTCTGCCATAACACTTGTCGGGATTGCTGCACAGGATAAAAGTGCGGTCAATATCAGGACTAATTTTGATTTTTTCATAATAATTCCTTTATTACAGATGAAATAATGAAAATGGTACCCTTTCATTTATGTTAGACGGTGCGACTACAAATTACTTACATATTTTTTTCAAAAAAGACAGAAAGAGGAATGAGGCGAGGGGAGAAGGGCGCGGATAATCTCATGTCATACACGCCCGAAAAAGAGCTTAAAGCTGGTGATACACTTTCAACGCATACGCATCTGACATGCCGGCAATGTAGTCGCAAATCACGCGTTTTTTACCGTTTTCTTCTGCATTTCGCCAGCGGTTGGCGGTGTTGGTTGGGAGTAATCGTTGCGGATCCGAATCAAAAATTTGAAACAGTTCCGTCAAAATACGCTGACCTTTGTATTCTACGCGTTGCGTTTCCACATTATTGATCACGTATTTCTGGACAAAATTTTTGAATACTTTTAATACGCCCACCACTTCCGACGGTAATTCGGCGTTATAACGCAACAACGGATCGCCAAATTCAGGCTGAATTTTCCAACGCACATTGGTGATGAAATAATTCACTAATGCACCGATAGCGTTTTTGCGTAAGTAATGTTGATCGGAAAACAATTTTGTACTGATATCTTCAATATGTTGTCGCATCCAATCTGATTGACAGTCTTTCAATGCATTCAAGGCCTCTTGCCATTGCTGCACATTGACGACGCCTACCACAATGGCATCTTCTAAATCATGCACACCATAAGCGATGTCATCCGCCAGCTCCATAATGCTACAGTCGAGGGATTTGAAACGGGTCTTTAAAATCTCTTGCGGATTTGACCGCACTTTTTGGAGTGAACCGAATAACGCACGATCACTGTCAGAAAGCGGTTCGAGCAACCAGTTAAACATGTCAAGATCGTCACGGAATAATCCTTTCCCCGGTCGCCAGTCAGCGATTTTGACATAACGAGGATCACTGTGTTGGCTTTCAGCGAATTGATCATATTGCGCAGAAGAGACATCCAAAATGGTCGGGTATTTCACAATACCAAGAAGGGTACGACGGGTTAAATTCATCCCCGCATTGGGCGTGTAAGGTTCAAGCTTGGTGAGCAAGCGAAAAGTCTGTGCATTTCCCTCAAAACCGCCATTATTGCGCATCATATAATTGAGTGCGACCTCACCACCATGCCCAAAAGGCGGATGGCCGATGTCGTGCGCAAAACACAAACTTTCGATTAAATCATTGGTGGGCAACAAAGGGCTAAGTTGCTTTTGCAACTCGCTTTTATCCTGAGACAGTTGTTGTGCCAAGGTAGCAAAGGCTTCAGCAAATTTGAGTTGCGCCACAAGGCTGCTGCCGATTTGTGCCACTTCCAAAGAATGGGTTAAGCGAGTGCGGTAGAAATCATTTTCGCCCACCGCATGAATTTGTGTTTTTGCCTGTAAACAACGAAAAGCGGCGGAATGGAGAATACGTCCGCGATCACGACGAAACGGCGGACGGTGGTCTTTTTCCCGTGGTTTATCGTCAATAAAACGTTGCTGCCAACGGGAATTAATTTGATTTTTCATGCTATACCAATGCGTAGATCAATTTGAAGACAAAAGGTGCCAAAATTGAGCTAATGATACCGCACAATACTAAAGAAATGGAACTGTAACTCCCTGCTTTTGCATTATTTTCCATGCAACTGACCGTGCCTAGCGCATGAGAAATCGCCCCAACGGATAAGCCGATCGCTTCTTGATTTTTTAAGCCGATTTTTTTTAAGAGTAAATAGCCGAAAATGGAGCCTTGCAAACCGGCAACGACGACCCCAACAGCTGCTACAGAAGGAATCCCGCCCAAATTTTCAGAGACTGCCATGGCAATCGGTGTAGTAATAGATTTCGGTAAAATAGTCGCCACAATATCCGGTTTCGCCCCCAGAAGTAATGCCAATACGGCGCCGCTAATCATAGATAAAAGGGAAGCAGACACGGTGGTAATCAAAATAATTTGCCAATGACGACCAATTTGACGAATTTGTTCATATAACGGCACCGCCAACGCAACAATACTCACGCCCAATAAATTACTGAGCGGCGCATTGCCGGCCATATAGGTGTCATAAGGCAGATGAAATGCCAGCAAGACAGCCACTAACATTAGCACGGTTAACACAAAGCTATTTAATACCACCGATTTCCAACGTTGATTGATTTTCACCGCCAAAACAAAAGCAAGAATTGTCAATAATGTATAAGCATAAACAAGATAAGACATCATTCCTCCTTCGCCCGTTTTTTCATGATTTTATGTTTGAGGTGTGTAAAGGATTTGAGGGAAAACAGATAGTCGGACAGTAAACCGATCACAACCAAGGTCACGCAAGTACTGACTATATTCGGCACTAATAATTCTTTCATTTGATCCATGAGCAAACCGGAATATTTGACGATTCCCACACTGACCGGCACAAATAATAACGCCATATAACGAATTAAAAGACGGGAGGAAAACATCACCCATTCCACTTTGACGATACGTAACACCAAACAGGTAAACAGCAGCAATAATCCCCAAATACTCGATGGAATACCAATAGGTACGTAATGGGCGACTAAACCGCCAAGATAGAGCATAAGATAAAGAATGAGCAACGATCTTGCTAATTCAAACGCTTTCCGATACATAAACAAACTCAACTTTTTTTTAAACTTTAAAATAAAGATGTAAGGTCATTCTACGCCTATTTTAGTACTTAGGTTAGTACTTCGGGGGAATTTTTTATGACAAATTTTCTGCGTTTGTTAGATAGGATCCTCAAAGCCTCATTTTATCGTTGATAAATTGCCTCACTATAACGATAATTGGCAAACTTCACCCACCTGTTTTATATCGTAAAATTTAGGATAAAAAATGTTTAACCTTATTATTGCTGTTCTTTGCAGCGTGGCGGTGTCTGTCTTACTAAAAGTCGCGCGCAAACGTCATATCGAGATTCAACAAGCCATTGCCTTTAATTATATTGTGGCGTTGTCACTGAGTTGGTTTTTATTAAAACCGGATTTCAAAGGACTTGAGTTTACTGACTTTATCGCACAAAGCGAAAATACGCCGATTTTCCTAGCATTAGGTATTCTATTGCCAAGTGTGTTTATTATTATGTCCAAAGCCGTAGAATTCGCCGGTATTGTACGTTCTGATGCGGCACAACGCTTATCTTTATTTTTACCCATTCTCGCTGCGTTTTTAATTTTCCACGAAACCCTAAGTCAATCAAAAGTCGTTGGTATTGTGTTGGCATTTGTCGGGTTGTTTTGCCTTTTAAGCAAACCGAATCAACAAAGTGCGGTCGACAAAAAACAACGTTTTTTGAACGTTGGTTATACCAACGGCCCCGAAGGGGTGAGTAAGCGAACAAGTGAGCTTACGAATAATTTTCGAGGTGTTTTGGGCTTAGTCGGTGTATGGTTTGGCTATGGAATCATCGATATTTTGTTTAAACAAGTCGCAAAAAGCGGGGGAGCATTCCCAACGACGTTATTCATTGCGTTTTCCTTGGCTGCCTGCATTATGTTTATTTACTTGTTATTCAAACGTACTCAATGGAATGTCGCAAGTTTTGTGGGCGGCATTATTTTAGGGGTACTGAATTTCTTCAATATTCTGTTTTATATTAAAGCTCACCAGAGTTTTGGCTCGAATCCGACATTAGTTTTTGCCAGCATGAACATTGGGGTGATTTGTTTAGGTACGATTACCGGCGCATTAATTTTTAAAGAAAAAATCAGTAAAATTAACTGGTTAGGCATTGTATTCAGCTTGTGTGCAATTTTCTGTTTGTATTATCTCGATAAAATCTTGGCTTAAATTTGAGAAAAATAATGGCAAAAAACGATTTCAGCTTTTTCATTTATGACTATGAAAGTTTTGGTGTCAATCCGGCAACCGATCGCCCGGCACAATTTGGCGGCATTCGTACAGATGCGGATTTTAATATTATCGGCGAGCCCGTTGTGTTGTATTGCAAGCAAACTAACGATTATTTGCCCTCACCGGAAGCGGTGTTAGTGACAGGCATTACACCGCAGGAGTGTAATGAAAAAGGCCTGCCGGAACCGGATTTTGCCGCGCGGATTTTACAGGAATTCAGCCAACCAAATACCTGTGTCATGGGATTCAATAATATCCGTTATGACGACGAGATGACGCGCTATACCTTTTATCGTAATTTTATTGATCCTTATGAATATAGCTGGAAAAACGGTAATTCCCGTTGGGATTTATTGGATTTAGTGCGTGCGTGTTATGCCTTGCGTCCTGATGGCATTGAATGGCCTTTAGATGATGAAGGTATGCCGAGTTTTCGTTTAGAAAATTTGACAAAAGCCAATGGAGTAGAGCATACCAATGCGCATGATGCCATGTCTGATGTATATGCTACTATCGAAATGGCAAAATTAATTAAGCAAAAACAGCCAAAGTTATTTCACTATTTCTTTGAAAATCGTGGAAAAAAAGAGATTGAAAAGCTCATTAATACCGCAGAAATGACGCCGTTAGTGCATGTGTCGGGGATGTTAGGCAATTATCGTGGAAATACGACATTAATTGCGCCTTTAGCATGGCACCCAACAAATAAAAATGCGGTCATAGTGTGTGATTTAACGGCAAATATTGATGATTTATTAACAAAATCGGCAGAGGAGTTGCGTGAAAATCTTTATACGAAGAAAGAAACCTTATTAGAGGCCGGTGTGCTTCCTGTTCCGTTAAAGCTCATTCATATTAATAAATGTCCTATTGTGGCACCGGAGAAAACCTTATTGCCTCAAAATGCCGAACGTTTAGGGATTAATCGAGCGTTATGCGAGAAAAATCAACAGCGTTTGTTGGCATCTAAGGATGTTCGTCAAAAAGTCATGGATATTTTTCAGCAAGATCGCGAGTTTGAAGCATCTGATAATGTTGAAACTGAACTTTATAATGGCTTTTTTAGTGATGCAGATAAAAACAATATGGCGATTTTACGCACTTTGGAGCCCGAAAAGCTTGCTGAACATAATCTGAGTTTTCAAGACCCAAGAATCCCTCAGTTGTTGTTTCATTATCGCGCGAGACATTTTTATCGCACATTGAACAGAGCCGAACAAATTAAATGGCAAAAATATTGTCGGAAAAAACTAGACTCTGAAATTTTACAATTTGAGCAAAGCCTTCAAGAGTTAGCTGCACAACATGCAAACAATGAAGATAAACTGATTTTATTACAAAAAGTTTATGAATATGGAATTAAACTCATTGGTTAGAAAGTGCGGTTAAATTTTTTAATGTTTTTTCAATAGAAGAAAAGAGACAACGTCACAAATTATTTAAAACACATCACGGAAAATGGTGTGTTTTTTTATAGCCAGCCAAAGTCTAGCTACAAAAACCATACGCTATGCGTAAATAGCTAAGCGATGAACAGAAAAAATCCTCGCTATATAATGAACAAAAGGCTGGCAACCAAAATTCAACATATAGGATGATTATCTAACCCCTGGTAGCGTGCAACTTGTTGCACGAATAATTAACCTCGATGTGTAATTCGTGATTTCGTTCGTAGCGTGCATCTTGATGCACGACCAAATACGCACAGAACGTTATTTAACGCTTTCAGGCATTCATGATTTCGTGCAACAAGTTGCACGCTACGATTCACTAAAATAGTGATATGAAAATAAACACGGTGACCAGTTTTCACAAGTCCCTTGAGGGACTTGCGAAGTATAGGCCTTTATAAGAACCTAAAAAACCGCACGTTTTATGTATGGATTGTTATTTGTCTAATTTTTAAAAACTCAAGATAGGAGAGGGAAATCGTTAAAAATACTTCAGATTTAACGTAGCGTTACCAATATATATGGCATCATTTTCTAAATATCAATACCAATAAAAGAAAAACGATAGCAGATTCATTTTGGATGCGCTTTAGCATATTTTTAAACATATTAATCCATATCCATAATCCCTTTGCAATTCATTTACATATTAATCCATCAGTCTATAACTTTAGTTTTCTATTTGTTACATACCTTATCAACCCTAGATTTTATCATGTTTAACTAGTGAGAGTGACTTGTGCATAACTCTGTGATCTTCTTAATCCGTAGCTTTCGTTCACCTTATAACTAATTTCGCATAATGTATATTATGTTAAATAATATATTATCAAAGTCACAATTTAACTTCACCACTCTTATTACCGTGTAACATTATCACGTCGAGATTTTTGAGATTTTGAATCGTTAAACATCGTTAGACGTTAAAATCTATTTTCAGGAAGGAAGAATTGAATCTATATTGATTGTATGCATATCCCATTCAATTCTTCCTTCCTGAAAATAGATTTTAACGTCTAACGA